>CAIYSH010000262.1 GCA_903928755.1 uncultured Alphaproteobacteria bacterium
CCATGGTCGCAGATGATGACGACGAAATCCTCTTTGGCGACAGCCCGTTTGAGGACCGCAGTCAGCAGAAGTCGGGTGGCTTCATGAGGCTTTTCGGGAACCGTGCGCGGGCTGAAGCAACCGTTTCCCGTCCAGCGCCGGTTCGTGGCTCGGCCATGCCGGTTGAATCCGCTCAACCCCAGGGCCGTAGTGATGGCCAGGAAGATCTCGAAATCCCGACCTTCCTCCGTCGGTTGGCCAACTGATCCGAGGCCGGGTGTCAATTCGGAAAGCGGCTGGAGGCGACTCCGGCCGCTTTTTCCTGCGGGTCATGTGGTTTCAGTTAAATAGCTGATTTAAAATATATTTTCAGTGAGAGGCGCGGCGAAACATTTCGAAACAGGACTTGTCTTGCTGCGCTGCGGTAGGCACCTTATTCCCTTCGGCTGATGGGGCCGAGGCCTCTGCTTGTCAAAGGACGATCCCGTGACACCATCAGCGTTTCAGCACACCCTGCAGGGCCTCGCTCGGTTTTCCGGGGTTGGAGTCCACACGGGGGCCCGTGCCGAGGTCACCGTGCGCCCGGCACCGTCTGATAGCGGAATTGTTTTTGTGCGTACGGATGTGTCGGATCGTGACAATCGTATTGCCGTCTCCGCAGAGGCTGTCTGCAAGACCCAGCTGGGGACAGTCATCACCAACGACGCCGGCGTGACACTCTCGACCATTGAGCACCTGATGGCGGCCCTGGTCATGACCGAGATCGACAATGCGGTCGTCGAAATCGACGGCCCGGAAATGCCGATCATGGATGGATCGGCCCTGCCGTTCACCCACATACTCGACATTGTCGGTCGTCGGGCCCAGGAGGCGCCGCGCCGGTTCATCGAGATCCTGGCCCCCATTGAAGTTGTTGATGGCGACAAGTCAGCCCGGCTTGAACCCTCAGACCAGTTTGAAGTGGCTTTCGAAATCGCCTTCACCTCGGCCGCCATCGGCCGCCAGCGGGTGGACCTGCAGATGGGGGTGAAGGCCTTCCGTCGAGAACTGGCCGATTGCCGCACCTTCGGCTTCCTGCACGAGGTTGAGGCCCTGCGCGCCATGGGCCTGGCCCGGGGCGGGTCCATGGACAATGCAGTGGTCATCGAGGGCGACCGCATTCTCAATCCAGAGGGCCTGCGTCGTCCGGATGAATTCGTCCGTCACAAGGCCCTGGACGCCATCGGCGACCTCTTCGTTCTGGGCGCACCGATCATCGGGCGTTTCGAAGGCGTACTGGCTGGTCACGGCATCAATAACGCCCTGGTTCGGGCCCTGGCCGCTGCGCCGCAATCCTGGCGTTACCGCACCCTGGTGGAAGAACTGGCCCAGGCCGGCTAGTCGGCGTCACGAATCCAGAGCCTTGGTGCTAGACTGACGTCGACTCCAATCCGGATATCGGCGTGAACCTTTCCAGCTTCCTCAATGCTGTTCGTCGTCACCCGCGCCTGAAGTACTGGCTGGCCGGGGCTGCGATCCTGTTGATCGGGATCGGTCTTGCAACCCGGCATCCGGCTCACGTCTATCGCTTCTTCGGCGTCTGGGGTCCCTTGCGCGCCTCGATTGTCCAGCCGGCCCGCAAGGCCCAGATCAGTGACTATTCCCGGGGGTCTGAACACAGGCTGGCCATTCTGGTCACCGACCCCGACTCCGACTGGCTGGGTCTGGCGCGCGGTATGAAGGCGCACGGCATCCCCTTCGTAATGACGAGGGATCCGGACGTCGCCCTGCGCCACAAGACCATATTCGTCTACCCCATCATTTCCGGGCGGGTGCTGCAGGCCCGCCACTTCCGGGCCCTTGTGGACCATGTCCACACAGGAGGATCCCTCCTTACCTTCGACTTTGAAGGGGGCGGCCTGCAGGAACTCTTCGGAATTGCAGGACCGCCCAGGCCAGGCCTTGCGGAGACAATGATCTGGGGTCCCGGTCCAGAGACAACCGGTCTCGAAACCGCACGGATCAGTCGCACTGGAACCGAGGCCCAGATTCAGGTCCTGAAATATGAAGCGACAAGCGGCACGAAAGTGGCGCGATTCGAAACCGGCGAGCCGGCCCTGATCTGTCACAGGAATGTCGGCGAGGCCTGCACCATGGGTGTTGACCTGGGCGGGCTCAGCCAGAGGGCCATGAATGGTCGGGCCGAAGCCTTGGCCATAGCCTATGACAACGCCTATGAGCCCAGCCTTGATGTTCTCTATGACTGGCTTTCCAGGTTCTATGTCCGCGGTGAGCCCATGCCCTGGCTGCTGGCGCCTGCGCCGCCCGGCAAGGATCTCAGTATCCTGCTGACCCATGACATCGACTTCACGCAGTCTGTCACCAATGCGCAGGCCTTCTCTGACGCCATGAGCGAGGCCGGGGTCAAGGGCACCTTCTTCATGCAGACCAAGTATGTCCGCGACTATAATGACGACGTGTTCTTCACGGGCAAGACCGCGCCCTGGGTCCGGAGGTTGCGCGAGGCCGGGATGGAAACCGGCAGCCATACGGTCGCCCACACCCGAGCGTTCAAGACCTTCGATATCGGCACCGGCCGGGAGCGTTATCCCGACTATGAACCCTTTGTGACCTCAAGAACCGAGGCGAGGGGGGGCAGCATTCTGGGGGAATTGCGGGTCTCGAAATTCCTGCTGGAACATCTGACCGGCGCTGAGGTTCGGGCCTTCCGGGCCGGGCATCTTGCAAACCCTTTCCGGCTGCCGGAAGCCCTGGCGGCTTCGGGCTACTATTATGACTCCTCCATCACCGCCAATTCCTGCCTGACCCACCTGCCATTCCAGCTGACAGAGGGGCGTTCCAATTTTGCCCTGGAGCCGGTCTACGAGTTTCCGGTGACCATTGAAGATGAAGCCCGGCCTGGCCTGGGATTGAGGTTCGAGACCATCAATGTGGTCCTGGAACAGATATCCAGGCGCCGTGGTCTGGCCGTCGTCCTGCTGCATCCTGACATCACCGGGGAAAAGCTCGCCTTCGAGAAGAAGCTGATCGCCAAGTGGCGTGATCGCGCCTGGTTTGCCACCCCTTCGACCTTAGGGGCCTGGTGGCGCGCAAGGGACGACGCGCGGATCGACGTTGTGCAAAGTGGAAAAGGCTGGACCCTCACCGTCGAGGCTCCCCGTGACGTCCATAACCTCGAAATCTACATGCCCAAGGCGCGGATCAACGGGGCTTCCGGCGGCCACGGACTGAAGGCTGGCGGGGGAGGGGTTCTGGCCAACATGCCCGCCGGGACGCAAAGCCTGTCCTGGAACTAGGCAAGGTCAGGCCTTGGCTGGCTTGGAAAAACCCTGGCGGGTCATGGAGCCCCAGCCCTGAACCCCGCCGAGGAACTGCAGGGTGCCGCGCAGCCGCCAGTAGCTGCAGAGCTGGCGGTAACCGAAATTCTCCGCGACGGCGACGCAGAGGAGAAGGAAGACGTCCTTGCCGGAGCTGACCCGGTGCTGCTGGGTTTCATCCAGCGCCAGTCCCGCAACGCTGATGGCCATGTTGAATCCCAGGCTCAGGGCAAGGAAGGCCGAAAAATAGGACCAGGACAGGATACCCAAGACGCCGAAGGTGGGCAGAATGGCATAGCCCAGAACTTCTGCGATCGGGCCAATGACATCGGTGATCAGCATATTACCCATGGCCAGGGAGCCGATCCGGCCATAACGGTGGCGGAACAGCATGTCCCTGTGCTTCGTAATGGTTTCCATTGCGCCCCTCTGCCAACGCATCCGCTGACGCCCGAGGTCGCGAAAGCTCTCGGGGACCTGGGTCCAGCAAACCGGATCCGGGGCGAAGACCACGCGGTAGGGCTCGCCCCTCTCCCTGAACCTTCGGTGCAGTTTGATCACCAGTTCCAGGTCTTCCCCCACAGTCTTGTGGGTGTAGCCGCCCACCGAGATCGCGGCGTCCCGACGGAACAGGCCAAAGGCCCCTGAAATCAGCGTCAGGGCCTCCAGCTGCCCCCAGGCAAGCCGCCCCAGCATATAGGCGCGGCAGTATTCTCCGACCTGTAGAAGGGCGACGAGACGGCCCGGCAGCTTCACATCGAGAACCCGTCCCTGTTCGACGCGGCATCCATTGACGACACGAATGGACCCGCCCACGGCGATGACCCTGTCCGGGTCTTCGATGAAGGGCTGGACGGCGCGGAGCAGGGCTTCCGGTTCCAGAAGGGAATCTGAATCCATGGCGCAGACCAGATCATAACGTGCGAGATTGATCCCGGCGTTCAGGGCGTCGGACTTTCCACCATTGGCCTTGTCGACCACCAGAAGCCGGGCCTGGTGCAGCGAAGCATAGAGTCCGCGCACAGGCTCGCAGGGGGTCTCATAGTCAAAGGCCCGCTGGGTCGGCAACAGTTCAAAGGCCTCGATCAGAGCCGCGAGCGTGCCATCCGTTGAGCCATCATTGACCACGACCACTTCGAACTGTGGATATTGCAGGTTCAACAGTGACCGGACGCTCTCCACCACACTTGTCACCTCGTTATAGGCGGGCGCGATCAGTGTGATGGGGGGGGCTGAATCGCCAAATCTCCGCCAGAGCCAGCGATTTTCCCTGTTGTTGGCCATTTTCCTTATGGCGTGGCCTGCCAGGGTCAACTGGATCACCTGGATCAGGTTCTGGAGGCCTGCTGAAAGGACCAGAACTGCGCCGACCAGGACGGAGAGGAAGTGGAGAACCTGGTAGACGTAGGTCACGCGGCAAGACAATCGTGCAGGGAGCTGGCCGCAAGATCGCGAACGGCTGCGTCATCGGAATATCGCGAGGCATGTCGCAGGATGAGATGGCCTGGGTCACCGGCTCCTGCCAGGGTTGCTACCGCCTGGGCGCGGACGGCCCAGACAGGATCGGCCAGCAAGGTTGCCACATGCTGATACTGCCGTCTGAATTTCACCTGACCGATGGCTTCCACGGCTGCGCGACGGACCCGCCAGTCTGGGTCGTCAAGGGCCCCGCCTATGACGAGCTCGGCGCCTGGATGTTTCAGTCTTCCCAGCGCATTCAGGGCAATCGCCCGGAGTTCCGCGACCATCGATGTGGCTTTCAGACACAGAATGGGCAGGGCTCCATAGTCGCCCGCACTTCCGATGGCATCACACAGCATGAGTTGGTGTGGCAGTGGCAGACGCTCGTCCGTCAGGGTTTCTATCGCCAGCCCGGGATGTTTTTTGACGAGGTGGTGAAGCAGGGCCATGAATCGCAGCGACACGGGCAAGTGTCCATCCAGGCTGGCGCGGATCAGGGTTTTGGGAGAAATCGTCGCACCGGCCTCAATCAGGCCGCCGACGGCGATGAGTCGAATGTCGGGGTGCGGGTCTTTCAGGGCCGCGCGGAGTATCGGGCGACAGACATTGAGCGGAAAGAAGGCGACAGCTTCAAGGCATGTCATGCGCCTGGCCAGAGATCCGTGATTGGCCTTCTGGACCAGGTAGCCCAAGCCACCCGCCTTATGGATTGCGGCCACAAGATTGTCCCGATCTCCCCCCTTGATCAGGGCGGCGATTTCCAGAAGTCCATGAGCCAGAATGTCGGCGCGTCGCACTTCCCGAGGCAGTTGCGCCAGGGCATGTGGGTCATTGATCATCACCCCCAGCAGCAACCGGCGACAGAAATGCAGGGCCCGATGTCGGTATTTCCGGTATCTGTCCTGTGACCAGCGCAGCCCCATGATCACGAAAACACTCAGAATTGACCCCATGACCAGAGTGCCTGCGGCGATCCATAGCCCGGTAGCAGGGGACATCGACTAGAGCCCCATCCCGTCAGGCTTGATTGCCAGACGGGATAGAAAGCTTTCTAATTCAAAAGCTTGAGGCATGTCCTTATAATCGGTTCCCGCTTATCGGAACATGCCCTAGAAGCGCCGGGCAAGGCCGACGGCCAGCTCGCTGCGATCAAACGACTGACGGACCTCATGTGCTGCATCCAGCCGGACAGACGTCCAGTCATTGATGTCATAGGCGATGCCGCCACTATACGCTTTTGTCTTGAGCGTGATCCCGCTGTCAGACTCGGGGGCATCTGCATATCCAACCCTCATGACGAGCCGGGGCGTAACCGGGGCAAGTCCCTTCAGGGAATAGCCATAGAGCGTCTTGCCAAAGTCACCAAAGGTGGCGATCCCTCGCGCTGACACTTCTGCACCGCCTTCGGACTTCACTTCCACAAAGGGCTGGAGTGAGCCGACCTTCCCGGTCTTGTAACTTGCGGCAGAGGCCTGTGCGCCCAGGTCCAGCGACCATTCCTCGGCGAGGTGCCAAATCGGAGCGGTATTTCCACCAAATTCAATTGCAGATCGGGCACGAATATTCCCACCTGGCGACGCAGCAAGTGCAACATAGGCCGTTCCGCCCTTGGTCCCGGTCCTGGAGACGCGGCCTGAAAGGACAGTGTCCTGCAGGCCGAACCGCCGTGAGGTCTCGATCCCTCCAGACAGCCAGGTTTCTGCATTCTGATGATAGGCCGCTACCAGGGCCGCATCCTGCCATTTTCCCCGGCCGCCGCTGAGCCTGCTCTGGCTCATGCTGGTATAGACCCGCCATTCCGGAGAAATTTTCGGAGGCTTTGCCACGGCCGGGCAAGCCATGACCATGGTCAGGGCTGTCAAGATCAGGACGGGCTTCATGCGGCTTCCCGGAAGGGCGGAGCAATACGGGACATGCGGGCGATAAGTTCGTCGGGATTGAAGGGCTTGGACAGGTAATCCGCCGCCCCGAGCTGAAGGGCTGTCACAATGTCGGTATCCCGACGCATGGCGGTCAGCATGATGACGGGAATGTTTGCCAGGGCAGGGTCAGCCTTGAAGCGTCTCAGGGCCTCAAAACCATCCATGATTGGCATCATCGCATCCAGAACGATGACCTGGGGCGAAATCAGCCGGGCGCGGTCCAGGGCCGCCTGGCCATTGGCAACGGTCTCAACCCGGTAGCCCGCCGAACTCAGCTTGTGATCCAGCAGGGTTTGAAGCAGCTGGTCATCGTCAGCGACAACAACCTTTGCGCGAATTCGCATTAGACACCTAGCTTGTGCGATGACATGGTCATATTGTCGCACCGGTAAGGTTATCAAACTCTTATAAATTGTTAGAAAAACATTTACATCTCTGGATCGCTTCCCGACGATAGGTGAGGTCGGGGAATTTCGGTTGCAGGGGATATCTGACGTGACGACGGGACCAGCAAGTCTGCGGGATCGATTCCTCAGTCGCTGCCTGGAGGACCTTCAGGTTGTCCGGCGTGCCCTTGAGGAGCCGGCCTTTCGGAAAGATTCCTATTTCATCCACATTGTTCATCGAATGGCCGGGGCTGGCGGGTTGTTCGGATATCCACGCCTGACGACGTTGGCGCAGGCACTGGATGATGCGCTTGTTAAGGGATATTCCTATGAAATCAGCGATATGCAGAGACTTGCCGATGAGCTTCTGAATATGGCTGAAGGGCGAATTCTGCCATTGGAAGACTGAGGGTGCCAAGTTTTGCGCCTGTCATCATGCTGAATTCGCGCCATCCGGTTTGCGCTCTACGTCCCCTAGTGTAGAACCACTCCTTCGGCGCGGGGGCGCGCTAAGATGGTCTGAGGTGAAGGTGTCCTTGCTTCGCAATTCCTGGGCTCGGTCGGCGACCGTCGCCGTCATTCTTGCCCTCGCCCTCGCCGGGTGTGCCGGCAAGCCCAACAAGTCAAAACTTGTTTATGAAGAGCGGCCGGTCGAGTTGCTTTATGCGACGGGTGCTGACCGGATGGACAAGCATCAGTGGACTCAGGCTGTGAACTATTTTGCCGAAGTCGAGCGGCAGCACCCCTATTCAGAGTGGTCCCGCCGGGCGATCCTGATGACGGCGTTTGCACACTATCAGGCCGATAACTATTCCGAAGCCATCGGTGACGCGGACCGCTTCATCTCGCTCTATCCGGGCAATCAGGCTGCGGCCTATGCCCATTACCTGAAATCCATCTGCTATTTCGAGGAAATCGTCGATGTCGGGCGGGACCAGGCCGCAACTGGCCAGGCCCTGGATGCCTTGCGTGATGTTGTGCAGCGCTATCCCAAGTCGGAATACGCCGCTGATGCCCGCCTGAAGATCGACATGGTCAATGATCAGCTTGCCGGCAAGGAGATGACCATCGGTCGTTATTACCTCCGTCACGGCGACACCCTCGCAGCGGTCGGGCGTTTTCGGACGGTTGTCGATCGCTACCAGACGACGACCCATGTGCCGGAAGCCCTTTACAGGATGGTCGAAGCCTACCTGACCATGGGCCTGCTCGAGGAAGCAAAGAAGAATGGTGCCGTTCTGGGTTATAACTATCCGGGTGATGGCTGGTATCGGGATGCCTATCGGCTTCTGACAGACAAGGGTCTGCGCCCGGCGACCGCGCCCCTGACCGACCGGAAAGGCTTCCTTGGCCATATCCCCTTCGTCAAGGACAAGTCCGTAACCCTGGCACCCGATGATTCGGCCGAGGCTCCGCCCATGGCAACGGCCATCAAGGCCGCCAAGCCGAAGCGCAGACTGCACGTTCCATTCTTCGGGCACTGAGCGTGCAGGGCAGACACTTCCGACCGGTTTGGACCTGATTGTGAATCTGGATAGACGCAGGCTCTTCCGGCGCAGGCGATTTCAGGTGATCCTACCCCTATGCTGATCGGTCTATGGATCCGGGATGTCGTCCTCATCGAAGCTCTGGACCTGTCTGTTGGTCCGGGGCTGACGGCCCTTACCGGTGAGACCGGTGCCGGCAAGTCCATAATTCTCGATGCCCTGGGCCTGGCGACAGGTGCCCGTGCCGATGCCGGGCTGGTGAGGCGTGGCGCAGCCCAGGCGGCCGTTTCGGCTGTGTTTGCGCCAACCCAAGGCCATCCAGTCTGGCAGATCCTGGAAGATCGGGGCCTGTCCTATGCCCGTGATGAAGACCTGGTCCTGCGACGAACCGTTGCCGCTGATGGCCGCAGCCGCGCCTTCGTCAATGATCAGGCGACCAGTGTCGCCGTTCTGAAGGAAATCGGCGCGGTCATGATCGAGGTCCATGGTCAGCATGAGACCGTCGGTTTGCTGGACGCCAGAACCCATCGTCCCCTGCTGGACACCTATGGGTCTCTGGCGGGGTCACTGCGCAGTGTTGCTGAAACCTGGACGGGCTGGCGCAAGGCAAGGATACGGGCTGAGGAACTGGGGCAGCTGGTGGCTGCCGCGGCGCAGGAAGCTGAAGAGCTGAACCTTCGTCTTGGTGAGCTGGACCGCCTGGCCCCCCAGCCCGGGGAGGAAGCCGAGCTGGCAGGGGAGCGCGCCATTCTGGGAGCTGCCGAAAAAGCCCTGGCAGATATCAATGCCGCCAGGTCGGCCTTTGATGGCCTGGCCAGCAAGCTGGCATCTTCGGTCCGCGCCCTGGAGCATGCAAGGGCCCGTGCCGTGCAGGCAGGGGCGGCGGAGGATGCACCGGCGGTTGCCAGGCTGGCAGCAGCTTCGGCGGCTGTTGATCGGGTATTTGGTGAGGTTCAGGAGGCTGAAGCTGCAGTGGATTCTGCCGCAGACGCTTTTGACTTCCGGCCAGATCAACTTGAAAAAGCTGAAGAACGGTTGTTCGAATTGAGAGCCATGGC
>CAIYSH010000263.1 GCA_903928755.1 uncultured Alphaproteobacteria bacterium
CAGGAAGGGATTCCAGATCTCCGTGGGACTTTTGCTGATCGCCGCCGCCGCCCTTATGGCTTTACGCCATTGACGCCGCAACTTCGCCAAGGTCTCGTGCGTTGGAACGTGACGAGGAGACCCAACATGAAGCTCACTGCGCCATTCGCCGCCCTCGTCCTTGCGGCAGCCCTCGCCGGCTGCGCCACCTCCACCGCCTATCAGCCTCGGACCGGAAGCGCAGGCCAGGGCTTTGCCGACACCCGGCTCGAGGACAACCGGTTCCGGGTGAGCTTTTCCGGAAATTCCATAACCCCCCGGGACACCGTCGAGACCTATCTGCTCTACCGCGCCGCCGAGCTGACCCTGGCCCAGGGCTTCGAGACCTTCGTGATCGCAGACCGCCACACCGACACCAAGACCAGCACCCTGGTGACGCCGGATCCCTGGCCGGGCCCCTATGGGGGATGGCGGCTCGACTGGAGCTACTATTACGGGTTCGGCCAGGATCCCTTCTGGCGTGAGCCCCGGTTCGGGCCCGGCCGCCATCTGGAAACCAATACCACCGAAAAATTCAAGGCCGAGGCAGAAATCCTGCTGCTCAAGGGCCCCAAGGACCCGAACGACCCCAAGGCTTTTGACGCCCGCAGCATCATGGCCAACCTCGGCCCCAAGGTGGTCCGGCCAAAGCCCTAGACTGTCTCTTCCGTAAAGGTCAGGCCGGCGCGGGCGTTCAGCCGGTCGATCAGCCTCTGGCCCATGGCCGCGCCGGGAACCCAGATACCACCGGGAACCTCCGGGCACTCCTTGACCAGGCAGATGGCCGACTCGGCGATGATCTTCGAGGTCGAGCCGTATCCCGGGTCCTTGTCACCATAGACCGCCCCGCGCACCTGGCTGCCATCGGCATCAAGACCTATGAAGACAAGGTCGTAGAAGCCGTTCTCGCGGTCTTCCTTGCTGGGGCCCTCGCCCGGCTGGGGGCCACCGGCCCCGCCCAGATCGGTGAATTCGGTGGAAGAGCCCGGGGCCGTGACGCTCATCTCGTCATAGACAAAGTCCGTCCCATAGGCGTGACCCTGGAGCAGGTTCGAGCGATGGACATTCTTGGTGTTGATCACCGCCATCATGAAGGGGCCGACCTCGAGACCCAGGTCCGGATCGACCTCCTTCTGGGTTCCCGTGGGCTGGGCAGGGCCCTGGAAGCCGGGGGTCAGGGCGAAGGGGCTCATCATCACCCCCATCAGGCCGGGATCCTTCTGCATGGCCGCCATGGTGGCCTTGCCGCTGGCCGCCGTGCCGCCCGACAGGCCGCCGCGCATATTGCGGACCCGGCCCTTCACCCGTGACACCGGATGGCCGAACTTCGCCTTGGCCAGACCCTGGGTGAAGAGGACGCCCAGCTCGAAAGGGATGGAGTCAAAGCCACACGAGAAGACAATCCGCGCCCCGCTGGCCCTGGCCGCGGCCTCATGGGCGCCGATCATGGCGTGCATCCAGGTGGGCTCGCCCGACAGGTCCAGATAGTCGGTCCCTGCTGCCGCGCAGGCCGCCACCAGGTCCGAGCCATAGAGCTGATAGGGGCCTACCGTGGTCAGGACCGCCTTGGTGCGCTCTACCATCGACTTGACCGAGGCGGCGTCGCCAGCATCGGCGACGATCAGGGGTGTATTGGCCGGCGCGCCGATCTCATCGCGCACCGCCGCCAGCTTATCAGCCGAGCGGCCGGCCATGGCCCATTTGATCTCGCCATCGACCCCATAGGTCGCTGCCAGATATTCCGCCACCAGCCGCCCGGTAAAGCCGGTCGCGCCGTAAACGATGATGTCGAATTCTGCCTTGGGGTTCTTGGGGAAGCCTCTCTCTAATGTTGCGCCATTTCTGGCAGTGGGCCTCGACCATGA
>CAIYSH010000264.1 GCA_903928755.1 uncultured Alphaproteobacteria bacterium
ACCCTTGTCCGCCAGGGTCTGTGAAAGTCCATCGAAGAAGGGGTCGTGGGCCTTGGGATCAGATCCCTCAACCGTCGACCGGCCGGCGGAGCCGGCAGGAACGATTACTCCCATTCCAGGGCTCCCTTTTTCCATTCGTAGATGAAGCCGACCGTCAGGACGCCCAGGAAGGTCACCATGGACCAGAAGGCAAAGACCACCTGATCATGCGGCAGGCGCATCAGGCTGACCGCCCAGGGGAAGAGGAAGGCCACTTCCAGATCGAAAATGATGAAGAGGATCGAGACCAGATAGAACCGGACATCGAACTTCATCCGTGCGTCGTCAAAGGCATTGAAGCCACATTCATAGGACGACATTTTCTCGGGATCCGGCGCACTGGGCGCGAACAGGGCCGAGGCAATGATGAAAACCAGAGCGATCAACGTGGAAATTCCCAGGAAGATCACAATGGGCAGGTACTGCAGGAGAAAAGCGGTCATGGAATCCCCAAAGGAGTCGCGCGTTCTTCTAGACCAGCCTTTCGCCGGGTTCAAACACCGGTTTGCCCCATTGGAAAAACGTTTGGTCCAGAAGGCTTATGACGACGAGTCTGTGAATATTTCGACCCTTTACACACAGAAAAAGCCACCGTTTCCGCACAATTCCAACTCCGTCGTTGACACGATTCCGGTCGGGACCTATCAGACGCCCCTCGCGTCGTCGCGAGCATCGATGCGGATGTAGCTCAGTTGGTTAGAGCGCCGGCCTGTCACGCCGGAGGTCGCGGGTTCAAGTCCCGTCATTCGCGCCATTTCTTCCTGAAAAACGAATTTAATCCGCCAGCAGGGCCGGAGCGTCAAAGCGCCGTTGCCCTGTCCGGAAACTTGGGCGTGCAGGACCGATAGAACTCGGCGAGGATTTTCATGTCCGCCTCATAATCGCCGCTTGCCATCAGGGCCGGGCCCAGGCCGACAACCTTGCGCCTGTAATCCATCATGCCACAGACCATGGGCACGCCAGCACCAAGGGCAATGTGATAGAAGCCGGTCTTCCACTGCCGCACCTGCCCCCGGGTGCCTTCAGGGGCGATAGTCAGCATGAACTCATCACGTCGGGCGAATTCGGCAATCATGGCATCGACCACATTGTGCCGCGCGGAACGGTCCACCGGAACGCCGCCCAGATCCCGCATGGCCCGGGCCAGCGGCCAACGGAAAAGTGAGTCTTTGCCCATAAAGCTCAGATCGAGGTTGAGCCCGTCGGCAGCCCCAAGGAAATAGACAAAATCCCAATTGCTTGTGTGGGGCGCAGCTATGACCACGAACTTGCGTGGATGGGGTGCCGTGCCCTGAACCGTCCACCCCTGCTGCCGAAACCAGGCGACAAGCGCCCAGCGGATGATCCTGGCCAGCCAGCCTGGCTTGCTTCGGGATGTCACGGTCGGCTCGGCGGCTGGCATCACGGATCAAGGCTCGCTTCTTGTTCTGGACAGAGACACAGACGATCAGACCTTGCAGGTCAAGAGATATCCCGGGCGTTCACGATCTGCCCGGCGTCCGGATCTACGACAGGAAGCCCGGCATGGATGCAGCGACACTTCTACGCAGGGATCCGAACCATAAGTTTCTCATAGCCCTTTACGAAGCTGGACCGGACGCGAACAGGCTCTTCCAGAACCTCGATCTTCGGGAACCGCTTCAGAACCTCTTCCCAGACCGTCCGCAGCTGCATTTCGGCCAGACGATTGCCCACGCAGCGATGGATGCCGAAACCGAAGCTCAGATGCTGCCTGGGCCGCTCCCGGTCGATGATGAAGCTGTTGGGCTCGGAAATGGCACGCTCGTCCCGATTGCCCGAGACATACCACATAACGACCTTGTCGCCCTTCCTGATGGTTTTGCCACCCAGTTCCACATCCCGCAGGGCCGTGCGGCGCATATGTGCCAGGGGGGTCTGCCAGCGAATGATTTCCGACACCATGGAGGTCACCAGATCATGGTTGGCCATCAGCTTGTCATATTGCTGCGGGTTCTGACTCAAGGCCAGCAATCCCCCGGTCAGAGAGTTCCGGGTGGTGTCATTACCGCCCACAATCAGCAGGATGACGTTTCCCAGATACTCATCGGGCGTCATGTTCCGGGTGGCCTCGCTATGGGCCATCATGGAGATCAGGTCCCCTGTAGGCGGCAGGTCCACCCGCTCATTCCAGAGCCGCGTGAAATAGGCCAGACACTCCATCAGCTCTGCCTGACGCGCCTCCTCGGTCTCAACCAGTCCGCCCTTGTAGGGAATGGTGGTGGCGACATCGGACCAGCGGGTCAGTTTGCGCCTTTCCTCGAAAGGGAAATCGAACAAGGTCGCCAGCATCTGGGTCGTGAGCTCGATGGACACCCGCTCTACCCAGTTGAAGGGCTCACCGATCGGCAGGCTGTCGAGTATGCGGCAGGCCCGCTCGCGAATGATTGGCTCCATATTATGCAGGTTTGTCGGCGACACGATCGGGCTGACCGCCTTGCGCTGCTCGTCATGCCGGGGCGGATCCATGGCAATGAAGCTGGGTCGCCTGAGGTCAGGTCGGGCGTCGCGGATGGTAATCCCACCCAAAGCGGCATCCGAGGAAAAGGCACCATGATTGGTGTCTACGGCCATGATGTCCTCATAGCGCGTCACAGACCAGTAGGGGCCGAACTCGCTGTCCTTGCACCAATGCACCGGGTCTTCAGCCCGCAGGCGTTCGAAATAGGCCCAGAATCCATTATTGAGGAAGAGCTCGGGCTCCCCGGGGTTGATGTCTTCAAGTGGCATGGCATAGGCCCGCGCCCGAGCTTCATCCTCCAGCTTCATTGCGCCGTCCGCCATATCAATTCTCCCTTTGCAGGACGCCTTGTCCGGTGACCTTTGCCCCATGAAAGATCAAATTGGCGATTTGGGCAATCACCTGGACCTCTGTGCCTCTGCAATCTGCAGGGCCAGGCTGGGGGGCAGAACCATTCCAGATGCCGCCAGATCCTCGACAAGGTGCGCCATCCGGGTCGTCCCAACGATGGCGCAACTGACTTCCGGGTGTCCAAGAACATAAGCCAGGGCAGCCTGGGCACCGCTCATGCCGTCCTGGTTATCCAGAAAGCGAAAGCGCACGCCGTCCAGGACATCCCGCCGATGGTTCTTCAGGGCGCGGGCCGAATACCAGAGGTCCCGCAGGCCGCGGAGGTTCAGCACCTGCAGGCGCGTGTGCCCCATGGCCAGGGGCATGCCGGCAAGCACCCCCTTCCCTGCCGCAAATGCGGAAGCTGCCAGCGCCTTGCGCTCCGGCCTCAGAACATTGAAGTCCATCATGACCACATCGAAAACCGGAGAGACAATCACCGCTTCGAGAACCGCTGGATCAAAACTGTTTGCACCCAGGGCCTGGACGAGCCCCCGCTGCTTGAACCGAAGAAGTCCTTCCTGGAATTCAGCCGTCAGTTCCTCGATGGCCGGGCCATGCAGCTGGAGAACGGGCAAGGTCTCGAGACCAAGGACCTTGAGGCTCCGGAGGATATCGTTCTCAAGTGCCTCCAAGGACATGTCGCGGCGCACCCTGCCACGTTCAAACCGCGTGCCCGCCTTGGTGGCAATGACCAGTTTGGTCACATCCAGGCCCTTGAGCGCCCGCCCCAGCCGCGGCTCGGCATTTCCGCCGGAATAGGCAGGGCTGGTGTCAAACACATTGACACCCTGATCGAGGGCATGATGCACAAGGCAGACGGCTTCAGCCTCTGAATAGGCGGCCTGTCCCCACCAGCTTGCACACCCGAAACCGATTTCAGAAACCGTGAGGCCGGTGGTCCCCAGGGATCGATACTGCATCCGTCGGCCCTGTGTGATGGTGGGCGGCGAGGGGCTCGAACCCCCGACCCCCTGGGTGTAAACCAGGTGCTCTGACCAACTGAGCTAGCCGCCCGCAAAGGCCAAGTAGCACCCTGCGCCCGTGCCGCAAAGAGTTTGCCAAAAGTCTTAGTTGAGGGCCTTCTTCAATCCTTCGCCCATCCGGAAACGTGCCGACCTGGAAGCTGGCCGTTTGACAGTTTCGCCCGTGCGCGGATTGCGCGCCGTGCCGGCGGGGCGGCTGACGGGAAGGAAACTGCCAAAGCCCACGAGCCTGACCTCTTCCTCTGCCCTCAGGGCGTCAGTCACACTATCCAGAATAAGGTCAAGGACCAGTCTGGCCTGCGCCTTGTTCAGGTCAGCCTTGTCAGAGATGACAGAGATAAGTTCGGCTTTTGTCATGGTCGCGCCTCCCAGCCCGATGCCTCCAGCCGATGTCGGACCTCAGGAATGATCCGGCATCGACAGACACCATTTATGACCCTGTGGAAGCCTACGTCAAATGAAGGCGGCGCGGGAGTGAACCCGCACCGCGATTCAGGTCAAAACCCGACTAATGCGTGATGATGCTGTCATCCACAGCTTCGTCAGCAGCAACCGGCACGGCCGGAATGACTGGCTCTTGCCATTCAATCGGTGTCAAAGGACGCGTCAGGGTGAGAGCCAGGACCTCATCCACGGTCGAAACCGGAATGATTTCCAGTGCCGATTTCACATTGTCCGGGATATCCGCAAGATCCTTGGCATTCTCCTTGGGGATAAGCACGGTTTTCACCCCGGACCGAAGCGCGGCAAGCAGCTTTTCCTTCAGACCACCAAT
>CAIYSH010000265.1 GCA_903928755.1 uncultured Alphaproteobacteria bacterium
AGACTTCAAGAAGGGCTGTTTTGTCGGCCAGGAAACGACGTCGCGCATGAAGCGCCGGGGCCAGATCAAGTCGCGCATGGTGCCGGTCAATCTGGGCAGGCCTGTCGCGGCTTCGGAGACGGAAATCCTCAACGGGACCCTGAGGGCGGGCCAGGTGACGTCTGTGATCGGAACCCGCGCCATGGCCCTGCTGCGCCTGGACAGGATTTCGGGTGACCTCGCCCTTGGCGATACAGGTGTTCAGGTGGACATGCCCGGCTGGCTGCGGGCGGTTGCAGAAATCGGACCTCAGGATTAGCCCCGGCTTTTCCTGCCTCCTTACCTTTGCGACAAGGACGCATGACGAGCGAACCGAATCGATGCGGCTGGCGGGGCATGGCGGGGGATCCGCTGTATGAGGCCTATCACGATACCGAATGGGGCATGCCGGAATATGACTCCCGCGCGCTGTGGGAAAAGCTGGTCCTCGACGGATTCCAGGCGGGTCTGGCCTGGATCACCATCCTGCGCAAACGCGAGGCCTTCCGCGCCGCGTTCGACGGTTTCGATCCGGAAAAAGTCGCCCGTTACGGAGACGCAGACCGGGCGCGGCTGATGGCCGATGCGGGCATTGTCCGGTCTAACGGCAAGATCGACGCCGCCATTTCTGGCGCCCGGATCTTCCTGGACATGCGCGACCGGGGTGAGGACTTTTCGGCGTTCCTCTGGGCCTTTACGGGCGGCAAGCCGATCCAGAACCGCTTCACCGCCATGGGAGACGTGCCGGCCCAGACGCAGGTCGCCGTCGACATGTCCAAGGCCCTGAAGGCCAAGGGCTTCAAGTTCGTCGGCCCGGTGATCGTTTATGCCTTCATGCAGGCCACCGGCCTGGTGAACGACCACCTGGTCCACTGCCCCTGTCACGACCGTATCCGCAGACTGTCGGTTTGATGGGCGCGCGCTCATCCGGTCACCCCGGCGGAGGCCGGGGTCCAGGTCGTGAGGCTCGGCGTGGGGTCAGGGTCCCAGGACCGGCCTGTCCGGACGCGCGGCACCCTGTGACCTGGATACCGGCCGCCGCCGGTATGACCGGGGAATGATCTGATGCCTGACATGTCGCTGGAGGCGCAGTATCCTGGCCCGGTATGCGGGGTCGATGAGGCCGGGCGCGGACCCTGGGCGGGGCCTGTGTCGGCGGGGGCCGTGATCCTTGACCCGGAGAAGGTGCCGGCCGGCCTCAACGACTCGAAAAAACTCACCGCCAAAGCCCGGGAGCGGCTGGAAATCGAGATCAAGGCCACGGCACTGGCATGGGGGGTCGGCCTGGCCTCGCCGCAGGAAATCGACGAGATCAATATCCTGCAGGCCACCGGACTGGCCATGCGCCGGGCCATGGCAGGCCTGAAGATCACTCCCGCCTTCGCCCTGGTGGATGGCAATTACCGCTTTGATCTTCCCTGCCCCCTGCAGCCCATCGTCAAGGGGGACGCCTTGAGTGCCTCCATTGCTGCGGCTTCAATCCTGGCCAAGGTCGAGCGCGATCGCATCATGATGGCGGCAGATCTGGACTATCCGGAATATGGCTTTGCGGGGCACAAGGGCTATCATGCCGCGAGCCACGTAGCGGCCCTCAAGGCCCATGGCCCCTGCCCTATTCATCGCATGAGCTGGGCCCCGATCCGGGCCCTGGGCTGACGCCCCCTTGCCATCGGCCTCGAGGCCCTATTAACTGGCACGTTACGTGTCATTAGTTGAAACGACAGGAGACACCCATGGCTGGAACCTACAGGATCTTCGGATCGGAAATGTCGCCCTATTCGGTCAAGGTGCGGTCGTATTTCCGGTTCAAGGGCATTGCCCACCAGTGGATCGCCCGCGGCCC
>CAIYSH010000266.1 GCA_903928755.1 uncultured Alphaproteobacteria bacterium
ATTGCAGACGACGCCTCGCCCGGAGAAGAGACCTGGGCGATCCTGCAGTCAGAAGCCGCGCAGGATCCACGGATCAGGGTCCTGCGACGCAGCACCAACGGCCACATCAGCGCGGCCACCAACTCTGCGCTCAGCCTGGCCACCGGCGATTTCGTGGCCTTCATGGATCATGACGATATCCTGCCCCCCCACGCCCTGTTCGAGGTGGCCGCAGAAATCCTGGCAAATCCGACAGTCGAGCTGATCTATTCCGATGAGGACAAGATCGACGAGACCGGCCAACGCTTCGACCCCCACTTCAAGACCGGCTGGAACCCCGAGCTGCTGCTCGGTCAGAACATGATCAAGCACCTCTGTGTCGCCCGGCGGGAGCGGGTGCTTCATCTGGGCGGCGCCCGGGCGGGTTTTGAAGGCAGCCAGGACTATGACCTGGCCCTCCGAATTGCCGAAAGCGTGCCCGCTGAGCGGATCCGGCACATTCCGGCCATCCTCTATCACTGGCGGCAGAGAACGGCGGCGAAGTCATTTTCAGAGTCCGCCCTTGATCAGTGCCTGGAGGCCGCCCGGAAGGCCGTGACCGAGCATCTCGAGCGCACCGGCGTCAAAGGCGCGGTCGTTGCGCCCCTGTCCAATGCGCCGGCCTATCTCACCGTCAGGCGTCCCCTGCCCGATCCGCCGCCGCTGGTTTCCGTGATCATCCCGACACGGGACCGGGCGGAACTGCTGAAACAGTGCGTCCATGGGGTCCTGAAGCAAACAGGATACAAGGCGCTGGACGTGATCATCGTCGATAATGACAGCGTCGAACCGGAAACCCACGCCCTGTTCAAACGGCTGGCGCGGGACAAGAGGGTCCGGGTGATTCCTGCGCCGGGGCCCTTCAACTATTCGGCCATCAACAACATGGCCGTCCGCCATGCCAAGGGCGAGATCCTGCTGTTCCTCAACAATGATGTCGCCGTGATAGAGCCCAACTGGCTGGGGGAAATGATCGCCCAGGCCGTCCGCCCTGAAGTCGGGGCCGTCGGGGCGGGCCTGCTCTATGCCGACGGCCGGGTGCAGCATGGAGGCGTGATCCTGGGGGTCGGCGGCATGGAGGGCGAAGAGGCCGTCGCAGGCCACCTCTATGCCGGCGCACGCTCGATTTCGAAAAGCTACTTCAACCATCTGAGGCTCGCGCGAAACGTCTCGGCCGTGACGGCCGCCTGCATGGCGGTGCGCAAGCAGGTTTTTCTGGAGACGGGTGGATTTGATGAAACCCACCTGGCCGTGGCCTTCAATGATGTCGACCTGTGCCTGAAGATCGGGGCGCTGGGCTATCAGCTGATCTGGACGCCCAGGGCGACCCTCTACCATCTGGAATCCGCGTCCCGCGGCTCTGACCTGGAGCCAGAGGTCATTGGCAGGTTCCGCAATGAAATCGCCTATATGCGCAGCCGCTGGGGACAGGTTCTGGACAACGATCCTTTTTACGGGCCGAATTTCGACAAGGCGCATGTGGACTATCGGCTGGCGAGCCCCGTCCAGCGCCTCCGACCCTGGAAGCGTCCCTAGACGCCCGCTCCGTCCTCGGCCATGGTCCCCTTCCCGGATTTGGAGTGATGAACATGGCGCAGGCCCAGCTGGCATTGATCGCAGCAATTGGACTTCTGGCGACGACGGCACAGGCCGCACCCGCCCCGAAAAAGGATGCCAGGGTCTGGGCCGCTGCAGAGGCCGCCCGACCCGCCCAGCTGGACCTGCTGAAATCCATCGTCAATATCGATTCCGGCACGGGCGATGTGGAAGGCGGCCGCAGGATTGCAGCCATCCTGATCCCCCAGCTGAAAGCCCTCGGTGCCAGGATCGAAGTCCTGCCCGCCGAGGCCCCAGGCCTGCCCGAAAACCTGGTGGCGACCCTGACGGGAACGGGCAAGGCGCGCATACTTTTGATTGGTCACATCGACACGGTATTTGGCCCGGGCACCGTCGCCAACTGGTCCTTCAAGCAGGAGGGCGACCACCTTACCGGTCCCGGCGTCGGCGATGAAAAAGGCGGGGTGGTCGAGGCCGTAACCGCCCTGCAGATCCTCAAGGATCAGGGCTTCAAGGGTTTTGGAACCCTGACCCTGCTGATCGAATCCAGCGAAGAACGCGGCTCACCCGGGACCCGGGCCCTGATCGACCGGCTGGTGAAATCCCACGATGTGGAACTCAATCTCGAACCCGGCGATGCGCCCGATCTGGTGACCGTCTGGCGCAAGGGCAGCGCCACCATGGACATCGACGTCAAAGGCCGCCCGGCCCATGCCGGCGTCGCGCCGCAGGATGGCCGTAACGCCGCCGTTGAACTGATCCACCAACTGGCTGTGGTCGACACCCTGCCCCATTCCGGAGACGGCCTGACAGCCAATCTGACCATCCTCCAGGCTGGCAGCCGCTATAACATCATTCCGGAAGACGCCCGGGCGCAGATCAATGTCCGCATCCGGGAAAAGGCGGATCTGGATCGGGTGGAAAATCTCCTGCGGGAATCCGCGAAGACCACCATCATCCCCGATACCCGGGTGACAGTGACCCGTGAAACCTCCTTCCCGCCCCTGCCCAACAATCCGATGACTGACGCCCTGGCCGCCCGAGCCCAGGCAATCTATGCGGGGATCGGCCTGACCCTGGGCACAGGGGGCAATGGCGGCGCCTCGGAATCGGCCCTGGCCCACGAAGCCGGCACCCCGGCCCTGGACGGTCTGGGCCCGGTGGGCGGCAGTTTCCATACCGACAAGGAGTGGGTGGACCTGAAGTCCGTAACGCCGCGCCTCTACCTGCTGACCAAGCTGATCATGGATCTCAGCGCCAGGCCGCCCAAGGCGAACTAGGGGGCGAAGACCTGGGCCAGGGTCTGGCTGCCGTCCCAGAGAGCGGCTGACCACCCTGCCGCCAGAGCGCCGTCCACATTGGTCTGTCGGTCATCCAGAAGGAAGTGATCCCCTGCGGGCCTGGCTGTCCTGGCCTCAATGGCCCGGAAGAAGGCCAGGTCCGGCTTGGCGGCGCCAAGATCAGCCGCATAGTGCATGGCGTCGAACCGGGCGTTCAGGCCAAGGGTGTTCCAAAGATAGGCGGCGCGATGGTGTTCCTGGACCGTGGCCAGATGCATGGCCGTTCCCTGAGCCCGCAGGCTGGCCAGATCCGCCAGCAAGGTCTCATCCAGTCGCCCGTCATTCCGGAACCAGTAGTCCATCAACACCCTGGCGTTCAGGTGCGGCGCGATCTGGTGAAGCACATCGTCCAGAACGTCGTGCAGATCGGCCTGACCGAGCATGATGGCATTCCAGTGTGGGGTGAAGAGACCCGCCTCAAGATCAGCCTTGGTGATCCCCAGATCCGCCTCGATCTGCGACGCCCAGCCGTCTGGATGAACGGGGTGGATGATAACGCCATCGACATCGACCAACAGGATCTGCGGGGTCACGTGGCCAGCCCCTTGAGCCGGTAGAGGGCCGCCATGGCCTCCCGCGGGCTCATGCCGTCCGGGTCCAGCTCTGCAAGGGCGACCTCCACCGGACTTGGTCCGGTTCGTCCTGCCGCAGCCGGCGAAGCGCCTGAAAACAGGGGCAGGTCTTCCAGATGGGCGGGGGCTCCGGCCTCGCGCTCCAGCCGGTCCAGAACCTCCCTGGCCCGGGCCACCACGGCGGGCGGCACCCCGGCCAGCTTGGCAACCTGGACGCCGTAGGAGCGGTCGGCGGGGCCCGGTCCCGCTTCATGCAGGAAGATCAGGTCACCATTCCATTCCCTGGCCTTCAGCGACAGGTTGGCGACGTGGGCCAACCGGCCTTCCAGAACCGCCAGCTCGTGATAGTGCGTCGCGAACAGTCCCCGGCAACGGTTGGTTTCGTGCAGGGCCTCGGCGCAGGCCCAGGCTATGGCCAGGCCGTCATAGGTGGCCGTGCCCCTGCCGATTTCGTCCAGAATGACCAGGGATCGAGGCGTGGCCTGGGCCAGGATGGCGGCGGTTTCGACCATTTCGGCCATGAAGGTCGAGCGGCCCCGGGCCAGGTCGTCCCCAGCCCCTACGCGGCTGAACAGCCGGTCGACCACCCCCAACCGGAAACTGACCGCTGGCACAAAGCATCCGGCCTGGGCGAGGATGGCCAGCAGGGCGTTCTGGCGCAGGAAGGTCGACTTACCGGCCATGTTTGGTCCGGTGACAATGGCCAGTCGGGCACCGGCTATCCCCTGCCCGTCGAGGCGGCAGTCATTGGGCGTAAACGCATCGCCATTGCGCCTGACCGCAGCCTCCACCACCGGATGGCGGGCCCCCGCAGCCTCGAAAGCCGTGGAGCCGTCGAGGACCGGGCGGCAGGCACCGGCGTCCTGGGCCCACTCGGCCAGGGCTGAGGCGACATCGAGGGTGGCGGCCGCCTGGGCCACTGCCTGAATCTGGTCAGCGACGGCGATGGCGGCTTCCCGCCAGGCCTCAAAGATCACGGCCTCCATGGCCAGGGCCCGCTCGGCGGCCTGGGCAATTTTCGCATCAAGCTCAGCCAGGTCCACAGTGGTGAAGCGCACCTGATTGGCCAGGGTCTGGCGGTGGATGAAGGTGGCATTGAGCGGCGCGGTCATCAGCGGCTCAGCTGCCTTGGCCGTGGTCTCGACAAAATAGCCGAGCACGGCATTGTGGCGGATTTTCAGAGCCACGCCACTGTCTGCAACCAGCTGGGCCTCAAGCTCCAGAATGACCCGGCGGCTGTCATCGCGCAGGGCGCGAGCCTGATCCAGCTCGGCGCGGACACCCGCCGCGACAAAGCCGCCATCCCGGGCCTGGAGGGGAAGGTCCTGACCCAGACCCGCTTCCAGCACGGCCTTGAATTCGGCCAGGGCAGGGTGCCGGGTGGCGTCCAGCGCTTCAATGGCCGTAATGACCTCTTGCGGCGGGGCCGCCGTCAGCGGGCCTCTGGGGCGGCTGAACCGGTCGCAGATCGTCTGACCAACAGCAAGGCCGCCGCGCAGCCCGGCCAGATCGCGCGGACCGCCCCTGCCAAGGGCCAGGCGGGACAGGGCACGCGCCATGTCGCCCAGCCCCTTCAGGGCGTCGCGGAGGTCTGCGCGCAGGGGACGTTGCTCGAGGAACCAGGCGACGGCATCCAGTCTGGCGTCGATGGCCGCCGGATCCAGCAGAGGCCGCGCCAGTCGTGCCGCCAGCAGCCTTGCCCCCGGCGCCGTCATGGTCCGGTCAATTGCCGCCAGCAGGGAACCTTCCCGGGATCCGGACAGGCTGCGCTCGATCTCCAGGCTGGTGCGGGTGGCCGGATCAATGGCCATGACATCGGCCTCGCCCGAGCGGCGGGGTGCACTCAGCGCCGGGGTCTTGCCAGCCTGTGTTGTTTCAAGATGGGCAGCAATCAGGCCGAGGGCGGAGATTTCCGCCCCTGAAAACTGGCCAAAGCCGTCCAGGGTCTCAACCCCGTAAAGCCGCTTCAGCCGGGCCTCGGCAGCACCGGGTTCAGCCAGGGCCGAGGGCATGGGCTGGACCAGACCGCCCACTGACCGCAACATGGTGTTCAGGCCTTCATCGGCAAACAGCCGGTCGGGGACCAGGATTTCGGAAGGGCCCAGGGCCGCCAGGGCCGAGCCAAGGCTCTCCCTGGCCACAGCCCAGACCTCGACCTCGCCGGTGGAGAGCTCGACACTGGCCACGGCCGCCGCTCCGGCCCGCCAGGCGACAGCTGCCAGACGGTTGGCCCCCCGGGCGTCCAGCAGGCCGTCCTCCGTCAGGGTGCCCGGCGTCACAACCCGGGTCACATCGCGCCGGACAATGGACTTGGACCCGCGCTTGCGGGCTTCGGCCGGATTTTCCATCTGCTCGCAGACAGCGACCTTGAACCCTGCCCGGATCAGCTTGGCGAGATAGGCTTCCGCCGCATGGACCGGCACGCCGCACATGGGGATGGGTGCACCGCCGTGGCTACCTCGGGCGGTGAGGGTAATGCCCAGGGCCACTGAGGCCTTCTGAGCGTCCTCGAAGAACAGCTCGTAGAAATCGCCCATCCGGAAGAAGACCAGGGCGTCAGGCTGCCGGGACTTGGCCTCAAAGAATTGCGCCATCACCGGCGTGGCACCAGCGGAGTCGGCTGCGGCCGTGGTCAGGGAGGGATCGTGGGCGGTCATGGTCGACACACAGGTTAACGCCCCGGCCGCAGGGCGCCACCCCCCGCATGACGCGGGAGGTGTTCTGGCCTGTGGTTAAGTCCGACCTAGTAGCGTGTTACGACCCCCAGGGCCTTGGGTGTCGGCGTCGTTGCCACCCCTTTGGACCGCTTGAGCACCCAATCGATGAGGGTGTTGGCCACAGCCGAATTGCCCGCTTCGCCAGGCCGTCCCTTTCCGGGAGTCGAATCATCGGCGGACACAAAATCCGTGTGATGCAGGATCGCTACGTTGATCCTGGGATCGAAGGGCGTCACCGCCTTTGCCGTCTCCGTCTGCCAGGTGCCGGTCTTGTTGATCTCGGTATAGTCGGTAACCCCAGGAAAGGGGTTGCCACCGGTTCCCTGGGTGAAGCCCTGGCGGGCCACATAGACCGGGATATTGGCGATGGCCGTCTTGTCCACGTCCAGTTTCACGCCATCCCGGTCAATCCTGAGCACCTTGAAGCGACCCACGAAATTGGCGTCATAATCCCAGCGCTCGGAGGCATACCAATTGGAGGCCACCATGTCCGAGGCATCGATGCTGCGCTCACCGGACTGGCTGAAGGCGACTTTCACCGGACGGATATTGGATCTGGCCGGGGCAAACCCCTGGCTCTCCATCCAGAGTTTCGCCTTGCCACCATCAATGGCCGAGCCGCCATTGCCGCCGCCCTCGACCCAGTCATAGACCTTGTTGGGATCGACCATGGCTGCAGATGGGGCGCACTTGGGTGGTGGCGGTGCCATGGCGCGCATGGGGCCGGCCATGGGTGCTGCCGGGGTCAGGTCACACTTGTCCTCGGTTCCAGGTACCGGCTTGAAGTCGAGATAACCCATACCTTCACCCAGGAACTGAAGGATAGGCATCTGAACGCCTCCCCCAGGGACAGGGTCGGTGTCAAAACTGGTTCCGGCCCGTGCCAGCCAGGTCGTCCGTATCGCCTTCAGGAAGCCGCTGCCGGGGGCATCAGCCATGCCTTCAACGCGCAGGGGAAAGATGGATTCTGCCTTGGGGTCGGAGAAGACGTAATAGAGGCCCGTGACGGATTGGCTGACGGCAGATGCCGGTCCGGCAACCGCACCCAGCAGGCCCGAAGCGTCCGTATAGACCGGGGCCTTGCCGGACCTCAGGTCCGTCACATGAGCGAAATAGCCGTCCAGATCCGAGGCCGTTGGCGCGGGCTGCGTACCTGCCGAGGGGCCGCCATCCAGGAAGATCAGACCGGCCAGTTTCGAAACGGCACGGGTGCCATCGGCCTGCTGCCTGGCCGCATAGTTGGCGACAAAGCCACCCCCCTGGCTGTGGCCAGCCAGGAAGATGTTGTGATTGCCGGTCTTCTGGGAAATCAGGCCGATGATGTGATCAACGTCGCCCGCATAGGCCTGGAAGTCCCAGTCGGCCATGAAACCAAGATCCGTCTGCGTCAGGGCCTTCCACTGCGCCCTGGCGGTGGCCGATCCCACCTGGCCAGGCGCGCCGGGAATCGCGGAGGGCTTCTGGGCATCGGTGCCGAGATAGTAATCCAGGGCCAGTTTCGGATTTCCGGCCTTTCGGGCCGCGGTCAGGGCGGTGGTCTCGGCAAGGTTGGCACCGCGCCTCTGCAGCACCCAGACTTCAACCCGGCAAGGCTTGCCATCACAGTCGCGGGCCTGAGCCTTGTGAACGAGCTGGCTGGCCAGGAAAAGCCAGTGGGGCGGCGTTGAGGAAAATCCGGGAAGACCGACGATGACGGCATTGGCGGCCCTCGGCGTGTCTCCGTCAGCCGCCGCGCGCAGGCGCAGGAAGGTGGCCGTGTTCAGGGCTTTGGGCGTACCGGCGGCGGCATAGCCCGGGATCTGGATGTATTCCGCAGCGACATCC
>CAIYSH010000267.1 GCA_903928755.1 uncultured Alphaproteobacteria bacterium
CGTCGTCCGACAGTGGCGTTTCCATAAGACCGTGGGTCTCCTCGCGGCGGGCGTGGGCATTCCCACGAATCATCGCGCAATGATCAAAGTAATCTGCTTCGGTGACGCTTTGTCACCGGCTTCTTCTGCTGCGCGAGCCGCAATCGCGTTCCTGGGCCCTATACACCAGGTCCGGTCGTGGACTTTGGCACCGGCCTTGCCCGTCCCGCTGTCGGCTTTCCGGCCGCTTTGAGTTCGGCGACCTCAGCCCGCAGGGCGGCGATTTCGGCCTTCAGGGCCTCGAAGTCCTCGCGCCGGATCAGGTCGAGCTCGGCCGCCATGCGATCAGCCTGGGCACGAAAGGCCGCCCGGGCCTCGTCTCCAGCACTCTGAGCCAGGCCCATGGCTGCATTGGTCAGCTTGGCCACTTCGTCGAGAAAGGGGTTCTGTGTCTGCATCTGTCTAATATGGCCTTTCGGGGGATGAATGCGAGGGGGTTCTCGTCTAAAGCGCATAGCATCGTGTGGATGGAGAGTTCCTGTTGGCCCTGCCCTATCCGGTGATCGACCCCGTGCTGGTGAATATCGGTCCCCTGCCGATCCGTTGGTACGCCCTGGCTTATATCTCGGGCATTCTGCTGGGCTGGCGTTACATTCTGGATTTGATGAAGACTGAAAGGCTTTGGGGTGGCCGCAGGCCGCAACTGACGGCGCTTCAACTGGATGACCTGATCCTCTGGATCACCCTGGGAATCATACTGGGCGGACGTATGGGTCATGTCCTGTTCTATACCCCGCAGATCATCCTGGCGGACCCGCTCGAGATCCTGATGGTCTGGCATGGCGGGATGAGCTTCCATGGCGGCACCCTGGGGGTTTTCATCGCAACCCTGGTGTTTGCCGTGCGCTCCAGGCTCGACCTCTACCAGCTTGGCGATCTGATCTGTGCCGCTTCACCCCTTGGCCTGCTCTTCGGGCGATTGGCCAATTTCATCAAACCGGAACTCTGGGGGCGGGTCACCGAGGTTCCATGGGCCATGGTCTTTCCGGGTGCGGGACCCCTGCCCAGGCATCCCAGCCAACTCTATGAGGCCGCGCTTGAGGGACTGGTCCTGTTCCTGATCCTGCGCTGGGGAACCCATGGGGCCAGGCTCCTGCAGAAGCGGGGCGTGATCGCCGGTCTGTTTTTCCTCGGCTATGGCCTGATCCGGGTGGCCCTGGAAAATGTCCGGGAGCCTGACGAAGGCATGCCTGACTTTCCGCTGGGACTGACCATGGGCATGATCCTCAGCCTGCCCATGATCCTGGGCGGCAGCTGGCTGATCTGGCGCGGGCTCAGGGAAGAGATACCGGCGACAGGCCATGGCCCTGCTTGACCGGATCAAGGCCCTTATCCAGGCCACGGGACCGCTGAGCATCCCGCAATACATGGAACTTTGCCTCCATGATCCCCGGGAGGGTTATTACGCCTCGCGTCCGGCCCTGGGCGAAAAGGGTGACTTCATCACGGCCCCACTCGTCAGCCAGATGTTCGGCGAGATCATCGGAGCCTGGCTGGTCGAAACCTGGCGGCGCATGGGCAGCCCGGACGCCTTCCGGCTGGTCGAACTGGGTCCTGGCGACGGGACCCTCATGGACGATATCCAGCGGACTGTGCGGCAGACCGCTGGCTTCATAGCGGCCCAGGAGATCTGGCTGGTCGAAACCTCTCCACCCCTGGCGGACCTGCAGGGCAAACGGTTAGGGGACAGGCCAAGATGGGTCAGGTCCGTGGCGGAGATCCCCGACGGCAGACCCATGCTGATCGTTTCCAACGAATTGCTGGATTGCCTTCCTGCCCGTCAGTTTGTCCGGACGGCCAGGGGCTGGTCAGAGCGGGGAGTCGGCCAAAACGCCACAGGCGACCTGACCTTCGGCCTGATGGTATCCCTGTCTGCCGATACCTTTCCTGCCGCTGCGGAGGGGACAGTGATCGAAGTGTCTGCTGCGCAGGAAGACCTGGCCCGCACCCTGGCCCAGAGAATTTTCATCGACGGCGGCGCAGCCCTGCTGATCGACTATGGCCGGTCAGAGCCCGGATTTGGCGATACCCTTCAGGCCATATCCGAACACAGGAAGGTCTCGCCACTGGCCGATCCCGGTCAGGCAGACCTGACGGTTCACGCCGATTTTCCAGCCGTCGTCCATGCTGCCGCGGCTGAAGGCCTGGCGCATCTGCCCATACTGACCCAGGGGGCCTTCCTCCTGAAGATGGGCGTGCTGGAACGCGCTGAGTCCCTGGCTGCCGCCCACCCGGAAAAATTCGATGCCCTTGAACGGCAGCTGAACCGCTTGATCTCTCCTGGTGAAATGGGCGACCTGTTCAAGGTGGTCTGCCTGGCAAGACCAGACCTGACCCCTCCTGGCTTCGAGGCTCCCTGATGCTGCCGGTCCTGACCTCGCCGCTCCTTGATTTTCCGGGCATCCGCCACGCCTTCTTCACCCGTCAGGGCGGAATTTCCGGGGGGATCTATGAAGGGCTGAATGTCGGACAGGGGTCCGGCGACCGCCCGGAAGATGTTGCGGAGAATCGTCGCCGGGCGGCGGCCCACTTCGATCTTTCCGCAGAAGCCCTCTCGACCGGCTACCAGATCCACTCGGCCACAGCGCTGATTGCCGACTCCCCCTGGGGCCCTGACCGGCCGGAAGGCGACGCGGTGGTCACCGGGACCCCGGGGATTCTCTGCGGGGCCCTGGCGGCAGATTGTGCGCCCATCCTGCTTGCGGATCCGGAGGCACGCATCGTCGCGGCAGCCCATGCCGGCTGGAAGGGTGCCCATTCCGGGATCATCGGGGCGACAGTGAATGCCATGGTCGGAAAAGGTGCAAGACCGGGCCGCATGGTCGCCGTCGTCGGTCCCTGCATTAGCCAGGCGTCCTATGAAGTCGGCGAGGAATTCGAGGCCCGATTCGTTGCGGTGGACGCCACCAGTTCGGAATTCTTCAGTCCGGGCGAAACCCCGGACAAACGCCATTTCGATCTTCCGGGCTTCGTGTTGTCCCGGCTCCGGCTGGCCGGAGTCGAGACCTGTGCCTGGATCGGCGCAGATACCTGCACCGACGAGGATCGGTTCTTTTCCAACCGGCGGGCATTCCGTCGGGGCGAACCCGATTTCGGCAGGCTGCTCTCAGCTATTACACTTGTTTGATGTGCCGGGACTTGCCCCCCGGCTCGGGACTGCTACAAGCCGCGCCATCTGGTGATCTTTAGACCTCGAGGGTTCCATGAAGCTGCTGGCTGGCAACTCCAATCGCACCCTGGCTGAGGCTGTCGCCTCTCACCTGGACCTGCCCCTGACCAGGGCCCAGGTCAAACGGTTCGCGGACAATGAGGTCTTCGTCACCATCGACGAAAACGTCCGCGGCGAAGACGTCTTCGTCATCCAGTCCACCAGCTATCCGGCCAACGACAACCTGATGGAACTCCTGATCTGCATCGATGCCCTCAAGCGGGCCTCGGCGCGGCGGATCACGGCCGTCATGCCCTATTTCGGTTATGCCCGTCAGGACCGGAAGACCGGCGGCCGCACACCGATCTCGGCAAAGCTGGTGGCCAACCTGATCACCCGGGCCGGCGCGGACCGCGTCCTGACCATGGATCTGCACTCAGGCCAGATCCAGGGCTTCTTCGACATCCCGACAGACAATCTGGCCGCGACGCCCCTGGTGGCCGGCGACATCAAGGCCCATTACCAGAATACCCACGAACTGTTGATCGTCTCACCCGACGTTGGCGGCGTCGTCCGGGCCCTGGCCGTTGCCAGTCGCCTGAACGCGGATCTCGCCATTGTCGACAAGCGCCGGTCCGGCCCGGGCAAGAGCGAAGTCGCCAACATCATCGGCGACGTGGAAGGCCGTCGTCTGATCCTGTTCGATGACATTGTCGATTCCGCCGGAACCCTCTGCAATGCAGCCAAATCCCTGATGGACGCAGGGGCTGTGGAAGTGTCCGCCTATGTCACCCACGGGGTGCTGTCCGGCGCGGCCCACGAACGTGTGGCCAATTCAGTCCTCAAGGAACTGGTGATCACCGATTCCATCGAGGCCTCAGACCTTGTCGCCAAGTGCAGCAAGATCCGACAGGTCAGCTGCGACACCCTGATCGGCGAAGCCATCCGCCGGATCGCCAATGAGGAATCCGTTTCGAAACTCTTCGACTGATCCTCCTGTCAGGCCCCAGTTTCGACACCGATACACCGCACGCTGCGGAGGATTCCGTCCGTGACCGAACTGGTCTAGGATTGGCGAAACCTGTGCACCCGTCTGCCACCCTGGCCGACCCAGACCAATCGGGAACCCCGCTGCCATGCGAAAATCCTTGAAGGCGTCAATCATTGCGTCTGCAGCCCTTGCGGTCGTTTTCCTTGGCGGC
>CAIYSH010000268.1 GCA_903928755.1 uncultured Alphaproteobacteria bacterium
GTCCAGTTTCCCGCGGATCAAGGCGGAGACTTTCGGTTGGTCGCTCCCGAGCATGGCCGCGGCCTGCGCCTGAGTCAGCTTCCTCGCCGCGAGGATGGCGCAAATCCGCCGGGCCAATTCTGCTTTGGCCAACGCCGCGTCGGCATCCGGCAACTCCAGGTCGGCGAACACGTTTCCGCTACTCGCCTCGACATCATGCGCCGGACTCGTCGCCCTCTTCATCTTCTTGATTGGCACGCCATTCCCCATAGTGTTCCTCCGCAGCTTTGAGACGACTACGTATCAAGTCCAATTCCGCCGTCGGCGTCTTCACGCCCTTCTTCGATTTCTTCTGAAAGGCGTGGAGCACAAACACAGCATCCCCGATGTTTGCGACGTACAGCACCCTGAAGGCGCCGCTCTCTTCCCGAATGCGGATCTCCCGCACGCCAGGCCCAACGGTCGACATCGGCTTCCAGTCGCTTGGTTCAATCCCTTGCTGAACCTTATGCAGCTGAACGCCAGCTTCTTTCCTGACGTCCTCGGGAAACTCCCGAAGCCGCGCAATGGAGTCGCCCAGAAACTCTAGCCGTTTCATCCGAACCATAACGGTTTATATCAAATGTTATATAAACCGCAAGATGGCGACGTAGAAAGCGACTTTCACCCCGCCCACTTCACCCAAGCCCCGTGGGGATGCACCTCCGCCAGGACCCGCTCTTCGCCCCCCGGCCAGAGGGTCAGTCGCAGCTCCATGCGCGCCATATTGTCGGCCGCGGGCTCCATGCGCAGCCAGGCGAAGGGGGCCTCTGCTGTCGCCGCCCTCCCGTGGGCTTCGAGCACCGCCGCCAGAGCCGTCTGGCTTTCGGCCGGCATGTACTGCCAGAAGACCGAGTGATAAGCGACGGTCGCCTGACCAGCCCTCGGGGCCGCATTGCTGGCTGTCCAGGCCACGGCGTCGGCCTCTTCGACCCTGACGTCCAGCGCCAACGCCAGGTCCATGGCGGCGCGGATGCGGGCAAGGCGCTCGAACTGGTCGGGCCAGATATAGGCCAGCATGCGACGCTTCTGGATGGGGTCGCTCAAGCGGCTGGGCCGACGGTCGCAGGAGGCGCGGGCGGCGACCTTGATCCCGGCGTTCAGGGCCGGGGCGGGGCCTTCCCAGTCGCAATCAATGCTCACCGGACTGGCGGGGTCACCCCAGGCCCGGTCCCCCAGGCGGTAGGCATAGCGATCCCAGTTGAGGTTGAGGCCCGCGCTGGCGGCGATCTCGAAGGTGGCCAGGGGCAGGCCGGTCTCTTTCGCGATCTGCAGGAAGCCCGGCAGCAGGACGGCCGAGCGCCGCACCTCATTGGTCTGGGGCTCATGGGTGATGAAGGCGGCGAGGCGATCCCTGTGAGTGATCATGGCCTGGCGGGAGGCCGCCCAGGCCGCTGCGATGTCAGTAGCGCGGTCGGGGTGGGGATAGGCTGCCGCCAGGGCCTGGTCATCGCCACTGAGCACCAGATCGTGCAGGCCGCCCATCAGGCGCAGGTGGGCGGCGTCGGCGAAGACCTCCTTGCGGGTGGCCTTGGCCCAGGGTGCCATGAGGCTGAGGGTCGGGCCCCCGGCCCCAATGTCTTCAGCGGCACGGTTCAGCAGGGCCTCGTAAAAGGCCGAACCGAACTTGGCGCAGCCCAGGGCCTGCATGCGGAAGGCTGAAGCGAGTTCTGACATGACGAAAGAACACCCCCTGGCGCGCCCGGGGTCAACCCGAAGTCAGTGCATCAACCGGCTGCGAGCACCACGATCTGCACCAGGGCCGCAGCCAGGGCGATGATCAGGCCCACATAGCCCGTCGGGCCCATCAGGGTCATGATCTGCGGCTGGGTGGGGAAGGAGCCGGTCTGAGGCATGGCCGCGAACTTGAAGTCATGGGCCCCGCCGAACTTGGGGTCTGCCACCAGTATGGCCAGGTCCCGGCGGCTGCGATAGCGCATGTATCCCATCAGGCTCCAGTCGGGGGTTTCGTCGACTCCCCAGGCGTCGAACCAGGGCCCAACCTTGCGCGAGGCCACAGCCGGGTGGCCGCCCCGGGCGAAGAGGGCCGGCAGGAACATCTTGGTATAGCCTTCCATGACCTCGCGAGCGGGTTTCATCTGGCCGGTGATCGGGTCTGCCACCTCGCCGGGCGCAAAGCGCACCAGGTTCAGCATGAAGAATTCCCGGCCATCGTCGGCCTCCAGAAAGCTGCGCAGGGCGCCCATCTCATTGCGGGTTTCCGTCTCAGGATTGGCGGCCTTGATGGCGTTGATCAGCTTGTCGATCTCGGCGCCCCGCACCGGTCCCTTCCAGTTGCGGTACCAGCCCAGGAAGGCGGCGTAGAGCAGGAGGGCGCTGGCCCAGATCCAGAGCGTCATGGCAGGTTCCGTTTCGGGCTTGGGGTCAGGTGAGGTCGCAGCCAGTGGCGGCGAGAATGGCGGTCAGTTCGGGATCAGACTTCACGGCCTCGTGCTTCGCGCGCAGGGCGGTCAGGGACCGGGCGTGATACTTCTGCGGCGGCTGGACATAGACCCCGCCTGGCAGGTCCACCGAGAAGGTCTCTTCGCCGGCCTCCAGGGCCTTGGCATTGGCCTTGGTCCAGGGCAGGAAATAACGACCCACATAGGCCAGGATAGGTGCCAGGGTCGGCTGGAGGCTGTCCCAGGTCTCAAACTCGCCGTCCAGACGCGGCTCCATCATCCGGTGGCACCAGGCCAGGACATCAGGCGCCCGCCCCATCATGATGGCACCACAGGTGGGATCGACTGAGGCCTCATAGAGCTGGGCCGCCAGGCCGAAATCGCCAAAGCTTGGACGGGCGCCGAACAGGTATTTCCGGGTCGCCAGATGGGCCTGCAGCAGATCGAGCAGTTCCAGATAATAGGCAGTGATCAGGGGCGCGTTCTCGCGGCTGGAGCCCACGAAGTGGCCCCGGGTGCTCATGCGGCCCAGGATCATGCCGGCCAGACCCTCGATCTGTTCGGGGGCGCCGTTTGGAATGCTGAGGTGCGCCAGGGTCAGGGCTGAGGCCTGCTGGTCGACCGGGGCGAACCAGCGGTGGTGAAACATCAGCTTGTTGCCCCACTCATCGCCGAATTCCTCCAGCAGGGCCGAGAGGAAGTTGAGGGCGGGACTGGCGGGGTGGATGGAGGGCTCGGGAAACAGCGGGTCCACGGCCTCGATGATCGGGGTGGAGTCCTGGACCCCCTGATCGTCCGGCGTGACCACCATGGGCACGATGGGCAGGCGGGCGAATTTCTTGAACTCGTCCTCATTGGCCGGGCCGCGGGCGATCCACTGGTGGGCAATGCCCTTGAACCGGAAGTATGAGCGCACCTTCACCGAATAGGGCGACATTTCCGATCCGAAGATCCTGTAGGTTCCA
>CAIYSH010000269.1 GCA_903928755.1 uncultured Alphaproteobacteria bacterium
CGCAGGCCCCGCCCCGCTCCGAAGCCAGACGTCCGAACGACCTGGCCGCCTCATACCAGCGCGCGCCGTCTCCGGGGTCGTCCTCCCGGGATCTGGCGCTGCCGAACACGACAATGGTCGACTCGATTTCCGCCGCTCTCAGGGTCTGTTCAGGCTTCTCGTATTCCAGGTGAAACCGGACGCCGCGCAGGGCGTCACTGAGCAGGAAATCCTGATCCAGAGCCGCCAACCGGTAGGTGGGGGATGCAGCCGGGTCGGAGGTCGGAGGCGTGGAGCTCATACTGGATGTCCCGATGCATCGATTGCGGCCATGTCTGATGCCCAAAGCCATGAACTGCAGCAGCTTTCGGACGAACCTCATCCGGGCCGGTCTGGAACCGACGCACCATTTACAGGCGCGCCGGTCATGGCATTGGTCTCTAGATCAGCTCGGTTGGCACCAGGCCCAGTTCCTTGAGCATGGGCTCGGCATAGTCGATACGGCCGGTCATGGTTTTCGGATCGGCCTTGGCCAGTTGATAGACCGCCTCGGCGATATATTCGATCGGTTGAACGCGATCCTTCGAGGCCTCGTTGATCAGACCATGCACGGCCACACCGGGGGTGTCCACAAGTCCGGGCGACACCACATTGACCGCAACCCCATCAGCCTGAACCTCGGATGCAAGCCCGGTCGTGAAGCGCTCAAGGGCTGCCTTGCACAGGCCATAGACCGTGCCGCCGCGGAAGGGACCATAGGGCTGTTTGGGGTGAAGACCTGCGGGCGATGAAATATTGACGATGGAGCCGGATTTACGCGCAATCATGCCTGGCAGGACAAGCTGGGCCAGATGGAAGGGGGCATAGACCTGAACCTCCATCATCAGCTTGAAGCGCTTCTCGGTGAACTCGACCACCGGCATGAAATAGGTGATGGCCGCATTGTTGATCAGGATGTCGATCGGGCCAAAAGCCGCTTCGGCTTCTTCCACCAATCTCTCACGCTCGATGGCCTGGGCCAGGTCGGCCTTGATCAGCACGGCTTCGCCGCCGGCAGCCTTGATGCGCTCTACCGTGTCGGCGAGGGTCCCGGGCAGGCGGCTTTCACCGTCAGCGGCCGTGCGGGCCGAAACCACGACCTTGGCACCTTCCATGGCCAGACGGGCCGCAATGGCCTCGCCAATGCCGCGACTGGCGCCGGTGACGAGAGCGACCTTGCCCTTCAGGGTTCCATTGGGATTGATGACCGGCTTTGACATGAAATTCGCGCCCTCCCAGGCAATTTATGTGGTTTGGAGACAATCTGAAGAACCTCGCGCCGATAAGGCTCAGAGGCAAGCCTGACGTGTCAGCCTATTTTGTCACCTGCCCGATCGCAGCCTCGAAAACGGCCCATTGGGCCGCAAATGCCCGCTGGTAGGCCGGTCTGGCCTCGCATCGGGAAAGATAGTCCATAAGGTCTGGAAATGGCTCAAGCAGGCCTGAAGACTTCAGCCGGATCACGACCGAGGCCATCATCAGATCGCCAGCACTGAAGTCTCCATCCAGCCAGTCCTGGCCTTGGAGGGCATTGGAAAGCTGTTGCAGCCGAAGGGTGACCCGCTCTTCCACGAACGGCAGGCGCGCGGCGTACCAGGACTGGGACATTTCGAGGAGGCGGGCATTGGCCAGCTCCAGGATCGGCGGTTCCACCGAATTGAGGGCAGCAAACAGCCATGAGACGGCCCGGCCTCGGGCCCGGGTTTCTCCGGGCATCAGCCCTTCAAACCGGTCGGCAATGTGCTGCACGATCGCGCCGCTCTCGAACAGGACGACTTCGCCGTCTTCGTAGGTCGGGATCTGACCGAAGGGTTGAAGGGCCAGATGGGACGTTTCCTTCATGGCCTCGAAGGACAGTAAACGAACCTCATAGGGCTGACCGACTTCCTCGAGAGCCCAGCGGACACGCATGTCACGCGCCAATCCGCGCCCCCGGTCAGGAGATTGCTCGAAAGCCGATATGACAATGTCCATGATCGATCCTGCTCCGCACCCACACGCCTCGGGGATCGAAGATCAGCGCAAAGTGCTCGGGTCGGCTAGCCCTTGATCAGGGCCTTGGCTGCGGCCATGCCTTCTGCCGCAGCCGCACCATCTGGTGCCCCGCCCTGGGCAAAGTCTGGCCGACCGCCCGCGCCCTGCCCGCCAAGGGCCAGAACTGCAGACTTGCAGATCTCGACCGCATTGTTTGCGGTCAGGGCCGTGCCGGTCACCGCCACAGTCACGGCAGCCTTGCCGTCAGCCGTTCCGACCAGGATGATCACACCGTCAGGAAGCTGCTTCTTGAACTCTTCGGCAATCGGGCGAAGCTCCTTGCCACCGACACCGTCCATGATCCGGGCCAGCACCCTGGTTCCGACGATGTCCTCGACTTCGGACGCACCGCCACCCGAGCCGCCACCGCCCATGGCCAATTGGCGTTTGGCCTCGCCGAGCTCTTTCTCAAGCTTGCGACGCTGGGCTTCGAGGCCTTCGACACGGGCCAGCACTTCTGAAACCGGGGTCTTGAACTGATCGGCCAGGGCTTTGGAAACGGACGCCTGATCGTTGAGATACCGGCGGGCGGCCTCACCTGTCAGCGCCTCGATCCGACGAACCCCCGCCGCGACGCCGCCTTCTGAAACGATCTTGAACAGGGCAATATCCCCTGTGCGCGCCACATGGGTGCCACCGCACAGTTCCACGGAATAGGCACCTTCACCCTTCAGGGCCTGCCCCAGAGTCAGCACCCGGACGACATCCCCATATTTTTCGCCGAACAGGGCCATGGCACCGGCGGCGATGGCGTCCTGTGGGGCCATCTCCTCAGTCCTTGCCGCAATGTTCTGACGGACGACGGCGTTGACCTCAGTCTCGATGGCGTCGATTTCAGCCGGAGTCAGGGGCCCGCCGTGGCTGAAGTCGAAACGAAGACGCTCGCCATCAACCATCTGACCCTTCTGGGCCACATGAGGGCCAAGCACATGGCTCAAGGCGGCATGCAGAAGATGCGCACCGGAGTGGTTGGCGCGGGTTGTCAGGCGTCGTCCGGCGTCAACAGCCAGTCGGGCCTGCACACCCGGCGCAAGCTCGCCATCGAGGATCTCGACCTCGTGAACGATCAGGTCTCCGGCCTGCTTCTGGGTATCAAGGATCCGACCCCGGCCGCCATCCCATTCAACCTCGCCGGTATCGCCCGCCTGGCCGCCGCTCTCCGCATAGAAGGGCGTGCGATCGAACACGGCAAAGACGGTCTCACCGGCCCTGGCAGAAGACACCTCGACGCCTTCGAAGACCAGGCTGAGCAGACCGCCGGTGGCTTCCACAAGGTCGTAGCCGAGGAATTCACTGGCTCCGAGGCGCTCGCGAATGGCGAACCATTCTGCGGCCGAGGCGGCCTGGCCTGAGCCTGTCCAGGCTTCGCGGGCCTGGTCCTTCTGGCGCTTCATGGCGACGTCGAAGCCATCAAGGTCGACTGTAATGCCTTTGTTGCGCAGGGCGTCCTGGGTCAGGTCCAGGGGAAAGCCGTAGGTGTCATAGAGCTTGAAGGCGGTTTCGCCGGGCAACTGGTCACCATCACCCATACTGGCCGTCGCTTCGTCGAGCAGGATCATTCCCCGCCCGAGCGTACGACGGAACCGCTCTTCTTCCTGACGCAGGGTTTCGACAATCATCGGTTCTGCCCGGCGCAGTTCCGGATAGGCCTCACCCATTTCTGCGACCAGAACAGGAGCCAGCCTGTGCATAAGCGGTGCTTCTGCACCCAGAATGTGCGCATGGCGCATGGCCCGACGCATGATCCGCCGGAGCACATATCCGCGGCCTTCGTTGGACGGAGAGACGCCGTCAGCGATCAGGAAACTGGTTGAGCGCAGATGGTCTGCAATGACCCGATGGGAGGCGATCTCTCCACTGGGCCCGACCAGATCCCGGGATGCAGCAATCAGGGTGCGGAAAAGGTCTATGTCGTAATTGTTGTGAACGCCCTGCAGGACGGCCGCAATACGCTCCAGCCCCATGCCGGTGTCGATCTGGGGCTTGGGCAGGGGCTTGCGGCTACCATCCGCAAACTGCTCGAACTGCATGAAGACCAGATTCCAGATCTCCACGAACCGGTCGCCATCCTCATCGGGACTGCCGGGAGGGCCGCCGGGGATGTGGGCCCCGTGATCATAGAAGATTTCCGAACACGGACCGCAGGGCCCGGTGTCGCCCATGGACCAGAAATTATCACTGGTCGAAATCCGGATGATCTTCTCGTCCGGCAGGCCGGCAATCTTCTTCCAGAGCTCCGCTGCCTCGTCATCGGTGTGATAGACCGTGACGCAGAGCTTCTCCTTCGGAATCTTGAATTCCGTGGTCAGCAGGCGCCAGGCGTGTTCGATGGCACCCGCCTTGAAGTAGTCGCCAAAGGAGAAATTCCCGAGCATTTCAAAGAAGGTGTGGTGGCGCGCCGTGTAGCCGACGTTATCGAGGTCGTTGTGCTTGCCGCCAGCGCGAACCGATTTCTGCGAAGACGCAGCCCGGGGTGCCGGGGCGGTTTCAGCCCCCGTGAAGTAGTTCTTGAACGGCACCATGCCTGCATTGACGAACAGCAGGGTCGGGTCGTTCTGCGGCACGAGGGGCGCGGACGGAATGATCAGATGATCCTGGGCTTCGAAATAGCCCAGGAAGGACGACCGGATCTCTTTGAGGCTGGGCATGGGATCAAGACACTTGCAGGCGGTGTCGCGCCAGGGCGCGGGAGGCGACCGTTTACGAAACTTGCCGCCCGCTCAAAAGGAAAAAACGCCAATTGGACCCGTCGACACCGAAACATTGCGGTGAAGGACCTGAGATCGGGCAGAATCCGCTGTAGAGGGCGGTCACCCCCGCACTCAGACGGGGGTGTACCATCGAAATCCTAGTCGACGTCGTCCTCAGCCGTTGGGCCGACCAGAAGCTCTTCCTCAATCACGGCCTTGGCACCGCGAACCTGGGCCTCGATCTTGCCGGCGATATCGGGATTTTTCTTGAGGAACTCCCGGACATTGTCACGACCCTGGCCGATCCGCTGACTGTTCCACGAGAACCAGGATCCTGATTTCTCGATCACGCCAGCCTTGACGCCCAGATCGATGATCTCGCCCAGCTTTGAAATACCCTCGCCATACATGATGTCGAATTCGACTTCACGGAAGGGAGGGGCAACCTTGTTCTTGACCACCTTGACCCGGACATTGTTGCCGACGATTTCATCGCGCAACTTGACCGAACCCGTGCGCCGGATGTCCAGGCGGACTGAAGCATAGAACTTGAGGGCATTGCCCCCTGTCGTGGTTTCCGGGCTGCCATACATCACACCGATCTTCATGCGGATCTGGTTGATGAAGATGATCATGGTCTTGGTCTTGCTGACCGAAGCCGTAAGCTTGCGCAGGGCCTGGCTCATCAGGCGGGCCTGGAGCCCGGGCAGGCTGTCGCCCATTTCGCCTTCGATTTCAGCCCGCGGGGTCAGGGCCGCCACGGAGTCGATGACAATGATGTCAATGGCATTGGAGCGTACCAGGGTATCGGTAATTTCCAGGGCCTGCTCGCCCGTATCGGGCTGCGACACCAGAAGTTCATCGAGATTCACCCCCAGCTTGTGGGCATAGGCCGGGTCCAGGGCGTGTTCCGCATCGATGAAGGCCGCCGTGCCGCCAGACTTCTGGACCTCTGCCACAACATGGAGGGCCAGGGTGGTCTTGCCGGAACTCTCCGGGCCATAGACTTCAATGATCCGCCCCTTGGGAAGACCACCAATGCCAAGCGCAATATCCAGGCCCAGAGAGCCAGTGGACACAGCCTCGACCTCCATGGTGGTCTTGTCGCCCAGTTTCATCACCGAGCCCTTGCCAAAGGCCCGATCAATCTGTGACAGCGCTGCCTCAAGGGCACGCTGCTTATCGCCATCTTCTTTTGCCACGAGCTTCAACGCCGATTGGTTCGCCATGATTGGGCTTCCTCTATCCCATGATTCCGCAGGTCCGACCGGCAAAGCATGACCAGCCCCTTGCGGAATCCTTCGTACCGCATTTGTTCCATGTTCGCAACATGTTCCAGACAGGGGGATACGACCGGTTATGTCGCACCCTTCAGGCGCGAGCCTGCCTGCATGGCAGACAGATCAGGCAGACCTCATCCGCACGACAGTCCGGCCCCGGGTGAGGCGGTTTCGCATGTTTTCCATCACCCCTGGCAACTGGTCGAACGTCACGACTTCGGCAATCCGGTCCAGGTGCCGCGGGCGGTATTCTCCGGCCAGCTTGTTCCAGACAACTTCGCGAAGAGCCATCGGACTGTTGCCATTGATGCCGATCAGTCTTGCGCCCCTGAGGATGAAGGGCAGGACAGATGCGCCGAATTCAGCTCCGCCCGCATTGCCAAAGCTCGCGGCGACGCCTTCCGGTGCAAGGGTGCGCAGGATCCAGCCCAGCACCTCGCCGCCAACAGAGTCGACAGCACCGCCCCATCTGGCCGAGTCCATCGGCCGACTGCTGGGTACGGCAATGGCGGGGTCCAGGATCTCGGCGGCACCGAGTTCGCGAAGGTAGGCATGGGCTTCGGCCTTACCGGTCATGGCTGCGACGGAGTAACCCCGTCCGGAAAGGATATCGATGGCGACGCTGGCGACGCCGCCGGTCGCTCCGGTCACAATTACCGGGCCACCGGCAGGTGTCAGACCATTGTGTTCCATCCAGTGGACTGAAAGCGCCGCCGTATAGCCGGCAACCCCAAGAACAGCGGCATCGAACAGACCAAGTCCCTCTGGAAGATGGAGCACCATGTCCCCATCGATGCGTGCATACTCGGCATACCCACCGTCGCGATCGACCCCAAGACCGAACCCGTGGACAATGACCTGGTCACCTTCCTGGAAACGTGAATCCTCAGATCGGGCTACGGTTCCGGTCAGGTCAATGCCACCGATCCTCGGATAATTGCGAATGATCCGGTTGATCCCGGCCGCGGCAAGGGCATCCTTGTAGTTCACACTGGTATAGGCCACCCGGATCAGGACATTGCCGGGGGACAGCTCATCCTCGGACAGGGTGACGAACCTGGCATCCGGGATTCCACCGGCTTCCGTCTCGAACAGGCGAAGCGCCTGAAATGTCTTCATCTGATAGTTCCTCGACCCTGATCTGATTGGTAAGGGGCCCGGCCATCGGCCGCAATGAGGGTCAGCTTGACTGCGCAAACCCTCTTATGCCCCCGCAGCCATATCTACCGAAGGGAGCCGGTCCAGGACGATTGATACCCCTCGCCGGCCGCTCAATCTGGGCTGCCAGGTCACCCGGCAAAAAGGATCCAGGATCAAGCTGCCCGATCGGCTCAGAACGGATTGGAGAACTTTGCATCCTGCATCATGGCGTTGTCGGTCAGGGTGCCAAGGAAGGCCAGCAGGGCAAGTTTGTCAGCTTCGGTCAGATTCAGACGTCGAGGTGCTCCGGTATTATCCTGTAAGGCCGGTGCCAGGTTCGGGCTGTCCTGCACCCCATGATCATAGTGCTCGACCACATCCCGCAGGGTGGCAAACCGACCATCGTGCATGAAGGGGGCACGCACGGCGATATTGCGCAGGGACGGAGCCTTGAACCGGCCATTGCCGGCCCCGACATCCGTGACGGTCGCGTCCAGACCGTTGTTGAAGACATTCGGGCTGATATGGGCGTCGGTATTGTGGCAGCCGTCACAACGCGCTGCGCCCGTAAAGATCTGACGCCCCCTCTCCTCCTGGGCTGTAAAGGTCGCCGCGAAATTCGGGGTTCCGTTGACGAAGGCCGAGTCATACTTGCTGCGATAGGATGACAGGGACCGGACGAACTGGGCCAGGGCACGGGCAATACGCTGCTGCGTGACCTGGGTCGTCCCGAAGGCATCCCGGAACAGCGCAGGATAGAAATCCGTCGCTGCCAGCTTGGTTTCAAGATCGATGAGATTCATGCCCATCTCGGTGGTGTCCTGGATTGGGGTCACCACCTGGTCTTCCAGGGTCGCCGCCCGCTCATCCCAGAAAAAGCGGCCACGGTTGTAGTATCGGGCATTGGCCAGACCCATGGCATGGCGTCCCGTCGTCCCGCCCTTGAAACCCACGCTGAGCTTTGCCGAATCGGAAAAACCCTTGGTCTGTTGATGGCAGCTGGCACACGATACGGTATCGTTCAGGGACAGACGCTTGTCGTAAAACAGGACCCGTCCCAGAGTCGCCCCGGCATTGGTGGTAGGATTGCTACCGGGCGTATTGTCGGTACCGGAAATCGTTCCAGGGCCTGCGCGCGTGTACTGAAGCGGAAGGGAAATGTCGGCATCCGCATAGGCAAACGGAACTGCCGGCAGGGACGGGCGACCGAGTGCCGCAGCAGAGACCGGAGCCACGACCAGATTGAATGTTCCGGTGGCAGACCCGCCCTTCCCGTCTGAAGCCGTGATCGAAACCGCAATTGTGCCTGCCGTATTGGGCGTCCCGCTGATGGTCGCGCCGCTGGTCGTCAGACCACCGCCCGAAGGGGTAAGGGTGACGGAATAGGTCAGACTGTCGCCGTCGGCGTCCGTAAAGGTCGTCCCGCCCTGGCTTGCATCAAAGGTATAGGCGGTTCCGACGGTCGCAGATTGCCCCGCAACCGCCTTGGCCAACACAGGCGCACGATTGGTTACAACGACCGTTGTCCCGCTACCACTGCCACCCCCGCCGCCGCCGCCGCCACAGGCGGAAACCAGCAACATGGCCGCCAGTGCGGCACCCGACCTGAAATTTCGCAACTTCAACACCCTCAACGCTTACAAATTTCACTCAATCAACTTCGCCGCGATTCGGATTTTCTGTCTCTGGCCAAAATCAACTAGACGGCAGGGTCGCTGGCTGTTTCGGCGAGCGCCATCTCCATGGCCTCGAACATCCTGTCAACTTCGATGGGCTTGGCGACAAAACCGTTCATGCCTGCCTTCTGATACGCGTCGATCTGGTAGTTCATGGCATTGGCTGTAAGGGCCAGGATAGGGGTCATGGCTCGGCCTGTCTCGGCTTCCCTGCGACGGATTTCCCTTACCGCCGTGACCCCGTCCATGACCGGCATCTGGACATCCATAAGGATAAGATCCCAGTGGCTGTCTGCCCAGGCCCGGACAGCTTCTGCTCCATCGCCGACCACTTTCGGCTGCATGCCGGCCTGTTCCAGCAGCGTTTTGAGGACAAATTGATTCACGCCGTTGTCTTCAGCAACAAGGATACAAAGGTTCCGGTTGGTTACCGCCCCTTCCTGCGCCTTCGAGCTCAGGGGCTCGGCTCCGCCTTGCAAGCGCAGGAGAGGCAATTCCACAGTGAAGGTGCTTCCCGACCCAGGCTGACTGATGACTGAAATGTCGCCGCCCATCGATGTCACCAATTGGCGGCAGATAGCCAGACCCAGCCCCGTTCCACCGAACCGGCGGGTGATTGAGGAATCGGCCTGTACGAACTTTTCAAAGAGGTGCTGCAGACCTTCAGGCTCGATACCCAAGCCCGTATCGATCACGGAAAAAAACACCCGACTGCCGTCCTGCCTCACCCTCAGGGTGATCTTGCCGGCATCGGTGAACTTAACGGCATTGGACAGGAGGTTTGCCAGGATCTGCCCGATGCGTCGCGCATCGCCTCGATAGACCCCGAGGGCATCCGCTGCCAGATCCAGTTCAAAGGCGAGGCCCTTTCTGTCCAGGCCGCCTCTGATGGAGGCCGCTGCAGACCTGGCGACGTCCTCAATTTCGAACGCCCTCTCTTCCAGTTCAACCTTGCGAGCTTCGATCTTGGAAAGATCGAGAATGTCATTCAGGATGTTGAGCAGGGCCGAACCAGACTCCACAATGATCTTCAGGCGATCCCTCTGCGCACTGGTTAAGGAATCCCGCTCCATGATTTGGGCCATGCCAAGCACACCATTGAGTGGGGTGCGGATTTCGTGGCTTACAACGGCCAGGAACTGTCCCTTGGCTTCCGACGCTGCCTCAGCGCGCAACATGGCCTCGCGCAACAAGGCAACCTGACGACGATCCCGCCGGATCACCAATGCCGGAGCGATCAGCAGGACAGCCAGAAGCAGCACGAGTGGGGGAGCCACAGTCAAGGCCAGATTCTGGACGGGACGCCCATAGCGCCAGATGAAGCGGCCGATGACGTCGCCAGTGCCATCCTTGATGTCTACCGAAGCATGCTGATTGCCGGGCTCTCCCAGGGGCAACCTTTGCAGCTTCAGTTCCTGAAGAAGGTAATGACGGCCCAACCAGTTGGTAAACTCCTGGTTCAGCTCCATCACGCCGATGATGACAGGCGCTCTTGAATGCAATGGCAGCGCCGTGCCGAAATCTGGCTGAATCAGGGAGGCCGTCACCAGGACAAGCCCATCTGGCGTTGCAAGATAGGCAGAGCGGTCTATGGCCCTGGAAATGATCGGGCCGTTTGTGTTCGGCTTCAAAAAGACACCCCGGGTGGCCTCCTGCCGCCGCAGATCACCAACCAGGTTCTGAACGGCGGCGACAAGCGGCCTTCTGAGAACGGGCGTTACCGCGGCACCGTCAACCCAGGCTCCGACCGGCTTGTCTTGCTGGTCCAGCACATAGGTTTCCAGCAGACCGCAGGTCTCGGCCATGAACTGCCCGACATTGGCATCTGCCCACCCGGCATCGTATCGGTTTTCCAGGTGACGCACCGCTTCGTCCCACACGGCATTCGGGTGCACGCAGGACCGCAGGGCTGCGTCCTTGATGACCATACCGTTGGCCACCAGACGCTCGGCATGCTGACGCGAATTTATGTCAATGCGCCGCGCTGTGGAGACAATCACACCCGTCAGGGCCAGGATGGCAATTGCCGAAACCACCACGGCGATCAAGCTTATGGACCGCGCAGGCCAAGGTTGTTCTACGGTCTCCCCCGAAATCTCAAAAGCCATGCGCTCGCACTTTTTCTTTTGATGACCGACTTGCAGGCCATTTTAACTGGCCGTGCAAACACAACTATCCCGTCAGTAAATCTAGGAGAAAACCATTTGAAAAGTGTGAAAGCCCTGGCAGGCCCGGAGGTTTCCCGCGGAATTTGGGCTTTGTGACAGGATGAACCCTGCCCTAGTTGCTTATCCCTGCAACTTCTACCCGATACCGCTGACGCAACTTGCGAAGAAAATCGGCATTGGCACGTTTGCGGGCCTCTGCAAGAAAGGCGTCCTTCACCTGATCCCTGACTTCATCGAGTGGCGGGGTCAGCCGCGCCTTGCGGCTTTCGATCTTCACCAGATGCCAGCCATAGGGACTCGGAACCGGGCCAGACCAGACCCCGACCGGATTTGACTCAAGGGCTCTGGCGAAATCCGGACCATAGTCCCGGAACAGGTCATCCACACCGACACCACCATAGGACAGCGGCAGGACAAACGGATCTCCCGGCCCGGGGTCCTGGCCAGCGGCACGTGTCAGGGCCTTGCGCGCAGCCGCTTCTGATGCCGGTCGATCACCACTGAAGACGACCTGATGGAAGGCCACTTTGGCAGGCACCACATACTGGGCCTTTGTCCTGTCATAGAGCGCCTTCAGGTCTGCCTCGGTCGGTTGCGGCAGGCTTGTGGTATCCTCGCTGGCAAAGGCCATTTTTTCTGCAAGGCGACGACGGATGATCATGTCGTTCCGGTCCATGCCAAGCCGCAGGGCCTCACGGGCGAGCAGTTCTTCATTCACCCGCTCATTGATGATGGCCTTGACCTCTGCCTGGCTCGGCGGCCTCTGCATCTGCAACTGCCAATAGCTGACCAGTTGCTCAAGCTCGCTGGTCTCCAGACGCACCACAGGCCGACGCGCATCCTTCACCGCCGAGACGATGAAGAACAAGGCAATCCCGATGACCATGAAGTGGGTCAGGGGCTCGCGAAGAAGACGCCGCCACAAGGCGGGCTCAGGCTCTGGGTTCATACCAGATCGGCGAGGACCAGGCCCGCTCTATGATCGTATTGGCAAGGCGGGGATTTGGCGGCGTCCCGTTGCGTATGGCGTCCCAGGTTGACCAGCGGCACGACGGATTTTCAAGGACCCGCACATAGTAAAAGGCGCGCTGTTTCGGATTGAACTCGGGATCGCGCCAGAGGGTCCGCAACTCTACATCGCCCTTGAAACGCTCGGTGGCACAGGTGGAAATGTCGACCTTCGCCCCATTGTCCGGGCAGCGCCATGTGGTCTTGTTGAGCGGCAGGTTGTCAGAGCAGGCCACATCAAAGACCTTTTCCTTGGCGACTCCGTTCTCAACCCAGCCCTTCACGACCTGGGCCCGCTGCAGATATCCCGAATTGGGATCCCGGACACCCCAGACCAGGAATTTCGGCACCTGACCGGCCTTCGCTGCAAGCAAATCACCGCCCATGGGCACGCCCTGCGCATAGGCC
>CAIYSH010000270.1 GCA_903928755.1 uncultured Alphaproteobacteria bacterium
CAATGGCGTCCCGGGTTTCAGTGATCAGGCGGCTGACCAGGGGATCCTTCTGGATGGCTGTCCAGTAGGCCGCCAGCTTGGGGTAGCGCTGTAGGGGATCGTCCATGTTGAAGGTGGGCGGGGCCCATTCTGTGGTGAGGATCAGCTGGGGGGCCAGGGCGCCGTCGGCCTGACTGACCGCCTTGCCCACCGCATAGCCGTCTTCGCCAATGAACTGCTCGAGATAGGCCAGGGCGTCGCTGATCTTGCCAAAGGCCTTTTCGATGCCCTCCTGGTCCCAGGACTTCCGCGGCCGGGCGGAATAGCCAAACAGGGGGACCATGGCCATGACCAGGTAGAAGTCGCAGATCCGGCTCAGCAGCCGCATGCGGGCCCGTTCAAAGGGATCGGCGGGGCGCAGGGACGGCTCGGGATAGGCGTCTTCCAGGTATTCGCAGATCACCTCGCTCTCCGGCAGGGCGCGGCCATCGTCCAGAACCAGGGCCGGAACCCGGCCGATGGGGTTGATCTTCAGATACTCTTCCTTGGTCAGGCCATCGAAGTGGAAGCCCGGCGGCTGGAGGATCTCGGCACTGAGGCCCTTGGCCATGAGCAGGAGGCGGACCCGGGTGGGGAAGGGCGAGTCATAGGTCTGGAACAGCTTCATGAGGGTCAGGCCTCGGTCGCAACAAAGGCGCGGCGACCCGTAGGTGTGGCGCAGAAGGGATCCGTGCAGCAGGCGGCGCGACCTGAGGCGATATAGTCTGCATCATGCCACCAGGGCTGGCCGGCGGCGGCCATGGCGAAGGGGGATGCGGACCTGCTCTGCCTGACCTGAGATGAAAAGGGGCCGATTAATGCAGGAATATCAAAAATTTCGCCGTTTTTCATCACCTGATCAACAGCAGCAGCATCCTCGATACGGGTGAGGGGATCGCCGCGACAGATCACCAGATCGGCCAGGGCACCCTTGGAGAGATAGCCGAGGGGCTGGTCGAGGAAGTCGCCTGCGGCGCGGGTCGCCGTGCTCAGGGCCTCAACGGGTGTCATCCCATAACGCACCATGGCCCGAAGATTCATATGCAGGCTGATCCCGTTGAAATCTATCGGAGAATCGGTGCCTGTGACCACCTTGCCTCCCGCCTTCAGCATGGCTCTCAGGTGGGTTACATTCCGCTCCAGCGACTCCAGGGCCGCTGCCACATCACCCTTCGTCGTCATTTCGACCCGGGCCTTGAGCCGGGCATATTCCCAGGGTGGATAGAGGGCCTTGGTGCGGGGATCCTCGACCAGGGATCTGTCCTCGGCGTAGAGGGCTCCAGCGGAAAACAGGGTTGGGGTGCGTCGGGCGCCGCTGGCGGCGAACAGGGCGGTGACGTCCTGATAGCTGGCACCCAGGAAGCTCTGGGTCCGGGAATAGCCGAACCGGCTGGTGGCCCCCATGTGCTCTACGCCATCCAGTCCGAAGGCCAGGGCGGGATAGTGATAGTGGGAGGTTACCGGCATACCGTGGGCGTGGGCCCAGGCGGTCAGGTCCCGCTGCATATCCAGTGGCAGTCGGACATAGGCCTTGATCAGGTCATAACCGAGGGACGTAACCCGTTCGAGTTCCAGGGCCATCTGACCTGGCTCGGTCACCGGCCGCATGAAGTTGTAGTAGATCCGGCTGCCATCAATGGCCTCGCCTGTCGCAAAATAGCGGGGCCCGATGCGGGCGCCGGAATCCAGGGCCTCGCGGTCCTCCACCATATGGTAGGCGGGTGAGCCGGGGGAGCGGGTGGTGGTGACCCCAAGCGAAAGCCAGAGCCGTCCTTCACGGTCGCCATAGGCATAGCCGGCCATCTGACGGTGGGCGTGCATCTCAACCAGACCCGGAATGACCGTGGTGCCTGCGCCAGCCTCAACAATTCGGGCGTCCCCGGGGCCCTGACCCAGGGGGACAATGTCAGCAATCCTGTTGCCGTCGACGACGATGTCCAGATCCCGGCGGGCTTCGGTGCCAATGCCGTCCCAGACCCGCCTGGCGCGAACCACTGTCTTTCCGGCGGGGCGGGCATTGGCCCATTTGAGGTCAAGCGTGACATCTCTGGGTGGGCCGCCGTCCAGGTTCAGGAGGCGCAATTTTCCTGCCGACAGGTAAAGCAGGGTGCTGGAGTCTCCAGCCCAGCTCGGAGCGTCGGTGACTTCGTTGTTGAGGACTTTTGGGCGGCCGATGAATCCGCCCTGGGGATCCACCTCGACCACCCACAGCCTGCTGGCGAAGACATAGGCCAGACGTCCCCCATCCGGAGACCAGACCGGGCCATCATCACCCCGGACTCCCAGGGATTTATGCTCTGCATGGGGCTGGTAGGTGGTCTTCGACGTTGTCACATCGACGGTCAGTATTTCGCTCAGCCCCTCACGATAGCGAGCCGAATACGGCTTGAAGGCGGCCAGGGCGATGGTCTTGCCATCAGCGCTCCAGCTGGGACGGCCCGGCTCCCAGATGGCAGGCAGGATCTGGCGGATGGCCCCTGTGGCCACATCTGCCGTATGCAGCGCCCCAGACTGGTCCAGAAAGGCCAGGGTCTTGCCGTTCCGCGACCAGGCGGGTGCCAGGGCTGCGCCGGAATGGTGGGTGATCTGCCGATCTTCACCCGTCGCCAGGGTGCGTATCCAGACCTGCAGGTCACCACCGCGGTCCGTGGAATAGGCCAGGGACAGACCATCCGGGGACCAGGCCGGATCGCATTTCCAGAACCTGTCCCGGGTCAGGGGCTTTGCCGTCCCGCCAAGGGGCATGAGATAGAGGTCGTTCAGGGCCCGGAAAACGATCCGGGTTCCGTCTGGGGAGAGGACGGGGCTGCCAATCCCGACTACGGGGCTGGGGACGGTGGAGTCGAAGTTCCGGCTCCGCTTGCGGTAAAAGGGTCTGGCGACCGGAATACGGACGCTGAAGGGAATCGACCTGCGCCCCCCCGTGCCCTGCCGCTGAACCTGCCCGTCTGCCGCGAAAACCATGTCGCCGTCCGGCAGCCATGTCGGCCGGAAGGGAAAGACGTCCGCATTTCTGACCAGTACTGTATCGGTCGTCCGGAGTTCTGCCTTGCCTTCGTCCAGATGGGTAAAGACCAGTTTCGAACCATCCGGGCTGAAACCGGGGCTGTGAATTTCGCCGGACCTTGCCGTGAAGGCGACCGTTTTGGTTCCACCCAGGGTCAGGGTCTCGATCCGCCGACGGTCAACTACATAGGCCAGGGTCTGGCCGTCCGGTGACCAGCAGGGCTGGCAGGCCTGGCCGTCCGCCTCTGCCACCAGCTTTGGTGGCCCCCCGGCGATCGGCATGATGTGGATGGCGTAGCGGCCGGTGGCGTCAGCTGCAAAGGCTATGGTCTGTCCGTCGGGCGACACCCGGGGCTCGCGACAGTCAAAGGGCCCGCTGATCAGCTGGGTCAGCCCCGTCCCATCAGCCCTGACCGACCAGATGTGGAAATTCCCGCTGCGGTAGGACTGGAAGACCAGGGTCCTGGAATCGGGTGTCCAGTCCGGCTGGGCTCCGTCGGTCAGTTCATCGGTCAGCCGTCTGGCCGGGCCGCCCTTGACCGGGAGGGTCCAGATGGAGCCATGCAGGTCCATGGCGATGGACCGGCCGTCCGGCGCGGCGGCCACCGCCAGGTTTGTGCCCTCGGTTACCGTGACAAGACGGCTGTTGCTGGCGGCTCGCGCTGATGATCCAGTTACGGCTGACGCGGCGATCGCGGTGCTGCCAATGGACAGGATTTCCCGGCGGTCGATACCGCCCTCAGCCTTGCGGGTCATCGGGGATCCTGTTCGGAAGTCAATGGATGGGATGTTTTCGCGCGCGCGCGGAATCCGGGATCAGGGTCGACAGTGACCCTTCGCATGTGACGGCGCTGGCCGGGATAGTCATTGAGGGCGTAGTGCCAGACTGAGCGATTGTCCCAGAAGGCGACGGCACCAGGGGACCAGCGGAACCGGCAGGTAAAGGTTTCGCTTCGGCAATGGTCAAAGAGGAAATCCAGCAAGGGCTTTGATTCTCTTTTGCTCCACCCTTCGAACCTCGTTGTGAAGGCCGGGTTCACATAGAGCGCCTTGCGGCCGGTTTCCGGGTGGGCGAGGACCACCGGGTGAATGAATTCACCGACGGCGCCCTCAGCCTCCACAACCTTCATGGAGGCCCGCTTCTGGGCCGAATGGCCATTGGCCGAATATTCCCGTCCGGCGGAATGGACCGCGTTCAGGGTCTGAAGCGTTGTACGCAGGGCCGGAGTCAGGGCCTCAAAAGCTGCAGCCTGACTGGAAAACAGGGTGTCTCCCCCCCAGTCCGGCAATTCGATGGCATGCAGGATGGACCCGATGGCCGGAGTTTCCAGAAAGCTCATGTCCGAATGCCAGCCGCCGCCGAAATTGGTCTTGTCGGACGGCTCCTTGATGATCTCCATGATTTCGGGATGTTCTTCCATGCCAGAGACATAGGGATGGATGTTCAGGGGGCCGAAGCGACGGCCAAAGGCGATCTGCTGGGCAGGAGAGAGTGACTGGTCCCGGAAGAAAATCACCTGATGTTCGACAAAGGCCCGGCGGATTTCGGCAATCACACCGTCGGCCAGCGGCTGCGCCAGGTCGACCCCCGCAATTTCAGCCCCGAGTGCCCCCGCAAGCTTCCGGATCTTGAGATTCGACATTTGCGGGCTCCCTCTGAGACGATCAGCCAGAAAGATAACCGCACGCCCGGCGCCGGGATTCAATATGCTGTCGCGTCGGAGGTCATGATCGGTGCCGATAGCGCTTCCATTTCCGCAATGCTAAGGCCCAGCCCTCATGGGGGATTTCCGATGATCGCGACGGCCCTTTCCTGGCGACATGCCCTGCTTGCCTTCGTGGTGGTGGCGATCTGGGGCAGCAATTTCGTGGTCATCAAGATCGCGCTGGCCCATCTACCGCCCCTGACGTTTGCGGCCTTGAGGTTTGGGCTGGCCTTTTTTCCGGCAGCCCTGTTCTTCAGACGTCCTGAGGTCCCGCTCCGCAATCTTGCGGCCTATGGCATGCTGATCGGCATCGGACAGTTCGGGGTGCTCTATATCGCAATGGGCCACCTGATTTCGCCAGGCCTGGCTTCCCTTGTGGTGCAATCCCAGGCCTTTGTGACCATAGGCCTGTCGGTCTGGCTGACCAGCGAGCGGGTGCGCGGGTTCCAGCTGGCAGCCCTGGCCCTGGGCGCAGCCGGTCTGGGCGTCATCCTGCTGCATACTGACGCCACGACGACAGCCCTGGGGCTTGGCATGGTGCTGTTTGCGGCCGTGTCATGGGCCCTTGGCAATACGGTGCAGAGGTCGACCCCGGGCGTGAGTTCCCTGGCCTTCGTGGTCTGGTCCAGCCTGTTTGCGGTCCCGCCCCTGATCATTCTGGCCCTGGTGTTTGATGGATGGCCGGCCATTCAGAGGGGTCTGGTCAATGCGGATCTGGGAACCTGGGCTGCCGTGCTCTGGCAATCCCTTGGCAATACCCTGGTCGGTTATGGGTCCTGGGGTTTCCTTCTGGCCAGGTATCCCGCCGCGACGGTATCGCCCTGGTCTCTGCTGGTGCCGGTGTTCGGCATGGGGGCGTCTGCGGTCCTGCTGGGCGAGGCCTTGCCTGTCTGGAAGCTGGCGGCGGCGGGTCTGATCCTGTCAGGACTTGCCGTGACCGTCATGGGGCCGCGCATCTGGGCAGCAAAGCCTGCGGCCTGATCGCCAAGGCGGATGACAGGCGCAGGGCTATTCGCTAAGGCCGGACGAACAGGAGACACAGCCATGAACACCGATCAGGTCCTTGATGAATTCCGCGGCGCAGGGGCCCTGCGTGAAGGTCACTTCATCCTGTCCAGCGGCCTGCATTCCGGCACCTTCCTTCAGAAGAACCTGGTCTTCCAGTATCCGGACCGGACCGAGCGTCTCTGCAAGGCGCTCGCGGCCCTGATCACGGAAACCGTCGGCAAGGTCGATGTCTGCATTTCTCCGGCTGTCGGCGGAATCATTCCTGGTTACGAAACCGCCCGTCATCTGGGCGTGCCTTCCCTCTATGTCGAGCGGGAAGGGGGAGAGTTCAAACTCCGCCGGGCCTTCTCGATCCAGCCAGGGGCCAGGGTCGCCATGGTCGAGGACATTGTCTCGACGGGGCTTTCCTCGCGGGAGTGTGTCGAGGCCATTCGGGCCGCAGGTGGCGAGGTTGTCGTCGCGGCCTGTATTGTTGATCGCTCCGGCGGACGCGCCGATCCGGGCGCGCCATTTGTCGCCCTGGCCAGACTGGATATTCCGGCCTGGCCTGCAGACCAGCTGCCTGCAGAGCTGGCCGCGATTCCGATCGAGGACCCGGGCAGCCGGAGACTTTCGAAATGAGTGGCCTGCGGCTGGGTGTGAATATCGATCACGTTGCGACGATCCGGAATGCCCGGGGCGCAGACTATCCGGACCCCGTCCGCGCCGCAGAACTGGCCATGGCAGCCGGTGCCGATGGAATCACCGCGCATCTGCGTGAAGATCGACGTCATATTTCCGATACCGACATTGAGGCCCTGGCCCGGGTCACCCGCAAGCGCGGTATCCCCCTCAACTTTGAAATGGCGGTCACGCCCGAAATGGAAGCCATCTGCCTGGGACACTTGCCCCATGCCGCTTGCCTGGTGCCCGAACGGCGCGAGGAAGTCACGACCGAGGGCGGGCTTGATGTGGTTGCCGGTCACAATCGTATTGCCGCCTCGGTCCGTCGGTTCGTGGACGCCGGGATCCGTGTATCCTGCTTCGTTGATGCAGACTTGGCCCAGATCGCCGCGGCGAAATCCGTTGGTGCACAGGTGGTGGAGCTGACGACGGGGCCCTATTGCGACGCCGTGCGGGCAGGGTCTTCTGATGCCCCGCAGCTTCTGAAGATCCTTTATGCAGCTTCGGAAGAGGCAACCCGGTTGGGCCTGGAGGTCCACGCGGGTCACGGGATCGACTATGAGACCGTCAGCGCCATCGCTGCCATTCCGCAGGTCATGGAACTGAACATCGGCCATTTCCTGATCGGTGAGTCGATCTTCGTTGGCCTGGCACCCGCAATGGGCCGCATGCGCCTGCTGATGAATGCTGCCCGGGCCGAGATCGCCGCGTGATCGTCGGCATTGGCTCTGACCTCTCGGACATCCGTCGCATCCAGCGAAGTCTGGAGCGGTTCGGCGCACGGTTCACGAACCGGATCTTCACCGAGCTTGAGCGCACGCGTTCGGACCGCAAGACTGATCGGGCATCGAGCTATGCAAAGCGGTTCGCCGCCAAGGAAGCTTGTGCGAAGGCCTTGGGGACGGGCATGCGCGCAGGGGTCTTCTGGCGGGACATGGGGGTGGTGAACATGCGCTCTGGCCAGCCGACCATGGCCCTGACCGGCGGTGCCCTGAAGCGGCTGGAGTCCATGACCCCCGAAGGCTTCCGTGCGGTGATCCACCTGTCACTGACCGATGACCACCCCTATGCCCAGGCCTTCGTCATCATCGAGGCCCTGCCGATTTAAGGTCTGGAACGTGTCGATTGTGCACTCGCCAGACCTTCGCTGGCAGCGTATGCAGCGGCAAAGATGTATCCGTCCGGCTGGCCGGATTGACCAAGGACCTGACCATGTCTGAAGCCGCTCCCGCCCCGGAGGGGACCCCTGAGGCCCCTGAAGTCAATGAGACCTGGGAAATCATCAAGACGGTAGCGATTGCCCTGCTGATCGCCCTGTTCCTGAGGGTATTGCTCTTCCAGCCCTTCACCATACCTTCTGCGTCTGAGGAACCGAACCTCTATGAGGGCGACTATGTATTGGTGACCAAATTTGACTATGGATGGTCAAGGCACTCCATTCCCCTCAGCCCACCGCTGTTTACAGGGCGAATTCTTGGGCATGCCCCGACCCGTGGCGACATCATTGTCTTCAAGCTGCCGCGGGACAACAAAACCGACTACATCAAGAGACTGATTGGCCTGCCCGGTGACCGTGTGCAGGTTCGCGAGGGCCTTCTCTATCTCAACGGCAAGGCTGTGCCGCGCACGGTCACAGCGACCGTGGATGAGACCGGTGGCACCGAATCCGTGATACCGGTGCAGAGGGTCCAGGAGACCCTGCCGGAAGGCCGGAAAATCATGACCAATGATTTCGGGACGAACTATCCCCTGGACAACACTGAAGAGTTCACCATTCCTCCAGGGTACTATTTCTTCATGGGCGACAACCG
>CAIYSH010000271.1 GCA_903928755.1 uncultured Alphaproteobacteria bacterium
AGCACCATGGCGCCCCAGCCGATGAATTTGTGCGGGGAAATGGCCTGCAGGAAAATCGCCAGGACGCCCAGCAGGGTCCAGTCAATGGCGTTGGGCAGGATATACCAGAACAGATACTTGCCGATCTGGATGTCTGTGAAGCCCTTGAACAACTGGACCAGAATGCCGGCCATGGCGCTGACAGCCAGGGTTGTCAGCAGGACCAGGACCAGAGCCAGGGTCTTGGGCAGGACGAAGCTCCAGTCAGGTGCTGCTGTGGCGTCAATGATTTCGTGGGTTCTGCGATCCCGGTCCCGCCAGACCATCTCGCCTGCGTAATAGATGGCAATGATGAAAACCATGAAGGTGAAGGCAGAATTCAGGGAGGCAATGACCCAGCGGGTCACCGGATAGAGGGCCGATCCACCGATTTCGGCGCCCAGGAAGAGGCTCCCGAGGGCATTGAACAGCCCCAGGAACAGCAGGACCAGAAAGGCGGGGCTCTTGAAGACCTGGCCCATTTCAAACCGGGCGCGCCAGAAAACCTGAGTCCAGCCGGCGTGGGCGCCGAAGCTTGGGGCGGGCAGGGGGCCGGCAATCTGGGCAGGCGGAAGATCAGACACCCTGGCTGACTTGCCCCTGTCCCGCACGCCCGCAACCTCAAAGTGAAAGAGGGTATGTGCCAGGCCCAGCATGACGAAGGCGACGGCGATCCAGATCAGGCGGTTGATCAGCATGGCCCCCTGGATTGCAGGATGAATGCTGTTGGCATCAGACGCCGTGAAATAGCGCACGGCCGAACTGTAGGCGGCTATGCCGAAGGGCTCAACATAGGCCGCAATCCCGCGCAGCTCCGGGTCCCGGGTCAGGGCGTTGATGACCAAATAGAGCACCAGGAAGCCAGCCACCCCAAGATAGGTCGCCATCATCGAGCGGGTCAGGGTGGCCAGGGCAAAGAAGATGGCGCTGGTCAGGAACAGGCCAGGCAGGGCCAGCCAGGCATAGGCAAAAGCGTAATCGCCTATCCGGTTTGGTCCCAGGGTTTCGGTGTCCACCCAAGGCATGAGGGACCCGATAAAAACGGCCAGGGGCACGACCAGGAAGGCCAGGGCGACAGCCAGGAAGGCTCCGGTGAAACGGCCGAACAGATAGTCGAACTTGCTGACCTGTGTAGAGCGAATGATCGGTCCGAAGCCGGTCTCATCATCGCGCACCACCACATTGGCCACAAAGGCCGTCGCGGCGAACATGAAGAAAATCGTCATGATCAGACTGGTCTGGGCAATCGCCTGGGGGCTGTTCTTGTGGATATTTCCACCCGATCCGATGTGGATCTGGTCCACCGTTACCGACCCGAAGACCAGCAGGAAAAAGATCAGGGCGACAACGGTGAAGACCGGTTGGCGCAGCTGGTAGCGCAGCTCGAAGGCGGCGATTTTGGCGAACATCTGAGGGCGACCCTAGGCTGCGCGGCGCGAGGCGGTCAGGGTGGAGAAATAGACATCCTCCAGCCCGCCCTCTATGGCCGTGAAGTCCTTGCCCGGCGAGGCGTTGCTCAGCACATGGACCACGGTCTGGCCCGCGGCCAGGCGGCTGGAAATCACCTCATGCTCCTGGCGGCAGGCCTCGAGGTCGGTCTTGGCGATGGTGCGCCGCCAGACCTTGCCCTTCAGCTCGTCGATGAGGGCCGCTGGTGATCCCTGCCTCAGGATCTTGCCGCCCGCCAGCACGGCCATGCGCGGGCAGAGCTCGGAGACGTCCTCAACAATATGGGTGGAGAGGATGATCACCACATTTTCGCCGATCTCGGCCAGCAGGTTCAGGAACCGGTTGCGCTCTTCAGGGTCGAGGCCGGCCGTGGGCTCATCGACGATGATCAGCCGGGGCCGACCGATCAGCGCCTGGGCGATGCCGAACCTCTGGCGCATGCCGCCTGAATATCCAGCGACCGCCTTCTTGCGGACCTCCCACAGATTGACCTGGACCAGCAGGGACTCCACCGTGGTCCTGCGGTCGGCGGCTGAGGCTATCCCCTTGAGGACCGCCATGTGGTCCAGCATGTCATAGGCCGAGACCCTTGGATAAACGCCGAAGTCCTGTGGCAGATAGCCCAGGGTCTGGCGCAGTTTTTCCGGCTCGGCGATCACATCCAGACCGTCAAAGGTGATGGATCCCGAGGTCGGGGTCTGCAGGGTGGCGATGGACCGCATCAGGGTCGACTTGCCCGCGCCATTTGGCCCCAGCAGGCCGAACATGCCCTTTTCGACCTCAAGATCAACGCCATCCAGCGCGCGCACGCCATTGGGATAGATGTGGGTCAGGTTCTTGATCGACAGCATGACGGGCTCCTTAAGACAGCATCATGCTGGCCTAATTCGCAATCACGGCGCAAGTTGGACGTCTGTAACCTGGACGGGTTTCGACCCGGTCATCAGGCGATCATCACGGGCGGCTTGAAAAGGTCCTTGTCCGAGACCGTGAAGATCTCATAGCCGGTCTCGGTGACGCCGATCGAATGCTCGCACTGGGCCGAGAGGGACTAGTCCCGGGTCACTGCCGTCCAGCCGTCAGCCAGCAGCTTCACCTGGTACTTGCCCAGATTGACCATGGGTTCGATGGTGAAAAACATGCCGGGTTGGAGCAACTCGCCCGTGCCCTTCTGGCCGAAGTGCAGGATGTTGGGGGCGTCATGGAACACCTTGCCCAGGCCATGGCCGCAGAAGTCGCGGACGACCGAGCACCGCTGGGCCTCGACATAGGTCTGTATGGCCGCGCCGATGTCGCCGGTCCGGGCGCCGGGCCTTACTGCCGCAAGGCCGCGCTGCATGGCTTCATAGGTCACATCAATCAGCCGCTTGGCCCGGGGCGCGACAGGGCCGACGCCGTACATCCGGCTGTGATCCCCATGCCAGCCGTCGACAATCAGGGTGACGTCAATATTCGCGATGTCGCCTTCCCGCAGGGCCCGCTCTGATGGAATGCCGTGGCAGACCACGTGATTGACCGAGATGCAGACCGTGCGGGTATAGCCGCGATAACCCAGGCAGGCGGGCAGGGCACCGTGATCCAGAATGAACTCCCGGGCCAGCCGATCCAGCTCATCGGTCACCACGCCGGGCTGAACGTGGGGGGTCAGCATGTCCAGGCACTCAGCGGCCAGCCTGCCGGCCACCCGCATGCCATCAAAGCCCTCTGGGCCATGGATTTTGACCCGGCCGGTGCGGTGCTCAGCTTCGAGAACATCGGTCATGGACATGGCTTGGTCTCCATAGGCTCAGGGTCGATCCCGCCAAGGCAGGGGGCGGACGACCGTGATCGCCTGCGAGGTTATGTGGCAATCATAGCATAAAACCTCAACACCGGAATTGGCGGCGCGGGTCAGGGCGGCAGCAAAGGTCGGATCCAGCTCCGC
>CAIYSH010000272.1 GCA_903928755.1 uncultured Alphaproteobacteria bacterium
CCCCGGCGGAGGCCGGGGTCCAGTTCGCAGGACTCAGTGTTGCAGGCAAGCCCTCGGAGCGGCCTCTCCGGATAAGTTGTGACCTTGGACCCGGATACCGGCCTCCGCCGGTATGACCGGGGTTGGGAGGGCCACAAGGTTCAGGGGATCTGCACCACCGAGTCAGGAAGTTCGTTGGGATTGTCCCCGGGAATGGCCGGGAAGTGTTCGGTCAGGATTTCACCGCACAGGGTGATGGCCTGCCCGAAACCCTCGGCAGCGCGACCCGCCTTTATGCCCGAGATCAATCGGGCCATGGCTGCGTCCCAGACCCTGGGGTCCACCTTCGCGGCAATGCCTTCATCGGCAATCAGTTCGGCCAGACGTTCCCGGGTCGAGACAAAGATCAGTATCCCGGTCCGTTCCCGGGTGGCGTGCAGGCCCTTGGCCAGAAACTGTTCCTGGGCCCGGCGTCGCACACGCTCGCGCTTGAGGCTCTTTGGGGTCAGGAACCGCCGCACCGGCGGGAATGAGGTCAGAATGGCAACCGCCACGAACAGTACGGCCTGCAGCATGATGGCGCCGGCCACCGCCATACGGGCTGCGCTCTGGGTGACTTCGCCGACCTGAGCAGAGCTCCAGCCCTGATTGAACAGGTCCGGCACGGTCACATGTATGCCCCCGGCCAGCAGAATGGCCGGAGCGGCCAGGGCGGCAAGAGCGGCCCAGGCAATGGGCACTTCACGATAGTCTGAGCACTCATTGGCCACGACACAGAAGATTTCCCCCCGGGTGGTATCCTCTGCCGCCGCTACGGCCGCCGAAATGCGTTTGAGGTCCTGTTCGTTCAGCACGTCACCAACTCCCCGAAGATCCACCACCGCCGAAGGAGCCCCCGCCACCAGAGAATCCGCCGCCACCGCCGCCGTCACCATCGCTCCAGCCACCACCACCCCGACTGCTATTGAGCAGCATCAGGGGCAGCCACCAGAGACCACTGCCGCGACCACCAAGGCCCCGCAGAATGCTGCTGATCACCCAGAAGGCGATGAGCAGGACCAGAAAGGACGGAATATGTCCCTTGCTGGATTGGGTGACCGGAACCTCGGCCGCCTTGGCGACCACCGCCCTGGCTTCGTCCTCGGGCAGGGCCAGCTGGTCGATGACTGCTGTAGCCCCCGAAACAATCCCCTGTTCGATATTTCCGGCCCGGAAGTCCGGCAGGATCTTGGCCTGGATGATGTTGGAGGACAGGGCATCGGTCAGGACCGGCTCCAGGCCATAGCCGACCTCGATCCGCACCTTGCGGTCATTGGGCGCCACCAACAGGACGACGCCGTCATTGCGGGTCTTGTCGCCAATCCCCCAGGCCCGACCCAGCTGATAGCCATAGTCCTCGATGGCGTAGCCCTGCAGATCGGGAATGGTCGCGACCACCATCTGATGGCCGGTCTTGGCCTCAAGGTCGGCCAGCTTGCCAGTGAGATCCTGTAGGGCCTGCGCCGAAAGCAGGTGCGCATTGTCCACCACCCGCC
>CAIYSH010000273.1 GCA_903928755.1 uncultured Alphaproteobacteria bacterium
CGGGAAATTGCCCGGCTGGGAGGACGCCTGCTGGCCCATGACCTTGCAGACCTCGGGATCAATGTGGACTGCGTCCCCGTGCTGGACGTCCCGGTTCCCGGTTCGCATGACATCATCGGCGATCGTGCCTATGCGGACATGCCTGATCGGGTTGCGGCCCTGGGGCGCGCGGCCTGTGAGGGACTGATTGCCGGAGGTATCCTGCCGGTGATCAAGCATGTTCCCGGCCATGGTCGTGCCAGGGCGGACAGTCATCTCGCCCTCCCCATCGTGAACGCCACCCATGCGGAGCTCGATGCCTGGGACTTTCTGCCCTTCAAGGTGCTCTCCGACATGCCCATGGCGATGACTGCCCATGTCATATTCAACGCCATCGACCCGCAGCACCCGGCCACGACATCGCGCAAGGTCATGCGGACGGTCGTGCGAGGCCTGATCGGCTTTGACGGCCTCGTCATGACCGATGATCTGTCAATGAAGGCCCTGTCCGGCGATTTCCCGGAAAAAGCCCGTCAAAGTCTGGCCGCGGGATGCGACATGGTCCTGCACTGCAATGGCGACATGGCGGAAATGCAGGGTGTGATTGCCGGAACCCGTATCCTGTCCGGCCGCAGCGCCCAGCGGGCCAGGGCTGCCCTGTCGCGTCTTGCCAGGGCACCGGAGCCCTTTGATGTTGCCGAGGGGAGGGCTCGTTTTGACGCGGCCTTCGAGGGTCAATGGGCATAGGTCAGTTCCAGCCGAACCTTGACTTCACCGCCGCCCGCAATGCCGCGGAGGATGGCGAGTCCCTGATCATTGATCTGGACGGCTATGAAGGTCCCCTGCATGTGCTGCTGGCCCTGGCGCGGAGCCAGAAGGTCGATCTGCTGAAACTGTCGGTGACCAGGCTTGCAGAACAGTATCTGGCCTTTGTGCAGAAGCTCAGCGCCCAGAGGTTCAGCCTCGCTGCCGACTATCTGGTCATGGCCGCCTGGCTGGCCTATCTGAAGTCGCGCCTGCTCCTGCCCAAGGCCGAGCGGCCCCGGGCCGAGGAGCCTGCCGCTGACGAGCTTGCCGCCCAGCTGGCCTTCCGCCTGGCAAAACTGGATGCCATGCGGAAGGCAGCCGATGCCCTCAAGGACGGTCCCCAGCTGGGCCGCGAGGTCTTCATGCGTGGCGATCCCCAGGCCATAGTGATCATTCCGTCGACCCGGCTCGAGGGGGATCTCTACAGTCTGATGAGTGCCTATATTGGCCAGAGGCGCAGGGAACAGGTGAGGACCTATCGGCCTGCAGTGCCCCAGGCCTATCCGCTGGAGGCCGCCCGGGATCGCCTGCGTGATCTGCTGCCCGATATGGCGCGATGGACGGCCCTTGAAGGCCTCGCGCCGACACCCTCTGGCGGCGGGGAGGGGCCCAGCCGTGCCTCCTATGTGGCGTCAACCCTGTCCGCGGGACTGGAACTGGTCAAGGAAGGTGCCATGGAAGCCCGTCAGCTGGAGGCCTTTGCTGACATCTACCTGCGAGCCCGACGTGTGAGCCTGGCATGACCGAGGATGTTGAGATCTCTGCACCCGATCCCGTCGAGACCGAACGGCGGATCGAAGCCCTGCTGTTTGCCGCTGCCGGGCCCTTGAGCCTGGACGACCTGGCCAAGCGTCTCCCTGAGATGTCTGACGTGGAGGGAGGCGTGGCGGCCCTTGTGGAACGCTATGCCGGGCGCGGGGTCGAACTGGTCTGTGTCGCAGAGCGCTGGCGTTTCCAGACGGCCAGGGATCTGGCCTTCCTCATGACCGAAGAGCGCGATGAGCCCCGCCGCCTTTCAAAGGCGGCTCAGGAAACCCTGGCCATCATAGCCTATCACCAGCCGGTTACCCGGGCGGAGATCGAAGCAGTTCGCGGTGTGCAGGCCAGTCGGGGCACCCTGGATGTCCTTCTGGAGCTCGGTCTCGTCCGGATGCGGGGCCGTCGGCGGTCGCCGGGCCGGCCGGTGACCTTTGGAACTACCGATATTTTCCTCGAGCATTATGGTCTGGCCACCCTTGCTGACCTGCCGGGCATGGCGGAAATGCGGGCAGCGGGCTTGCTGAGCCTGGACATTCCTGCGGACTTCACCGTTCCCAATCCCATGGGCGAGGTGACGGATGAGGATCCTCTGGAAGACGATGGTTCGGCGCCTGAATTCCATACGGATTTCCTCGCAGAAGACATTGGCCTGAACTAAACAGCGGCGGTCGCTTGGCGCAATGCCATGCAAGGGACTATATGCACGTCAGGCCTGCGCAAAGGC
>CAIYSH010000274.1 GCA_903928755.1 uncultured Alphaproteobacteria bacterium
CATCCGCGTCATGGGCCTGGCCCCCGGGGCCTTCACCCGCATGACCTCCGACCTGCCCGGCCGCGTCGGACGGGATCCGGAACCCATGAGCCTGCCGGAAAACATCGCGCCGGGCGTGCTGTTCATGGCCTCGGACCTGGCGGCCGATCACACGGGCAAGGTCCTGGGGGTTTCCTCCCGCGGGGTTCGGGAGATCAAGATGCTGCAGACCGACGGCTTCAATCCGGGGCGGCCCTATACCGCCCAGGAAGTTGCCGACCATGCCGCAGAGGTCTTCTATCCGGCAGCACCGGAGCGGACCGCCGCCAGCTAGGTCTGGGTCATCGACAAGAGCCGGGCGTCCAGCCGATCGCGGACGTCCGGCCATTCATCGGCCAGAACCGAATAGATCACCGTGTCGCGGATGCGCCCGGTCCAGGTCACCCGGTCCTGGCGCATAACGCCCTCCTGCACCGCTCCCAGCTTGAGCACGGCGGCCCGGGACCGGGCGTTTATCGCGTCCACCCGATAGACCACCCGCCGGGCGCCGGACTCGAAGGCGTGGCCCATCATCAGCCGCTTGGCCGCCGGATTGACCGCGCCGCCACGAACCTGCGGATGATAATAGGTTCCACCCACCTCGACGCTGGCATTGGCCGTATCGGCACCAATGTGGCAGGTCATGCCCATGCAGCGACCGCCGACCATGACCGCATATTGCATCCAGCTGCCATCGGCCTGGGTCCTGACCAGATGGTCGTCCCAGCGCCGGTCAAAGGCCTCGCCCAGCATGGAATAGGGATAGAGCCGGTTCCAGGTGTCCGGATCGGCGGCACAGGCAGCGCGCAGGTCTTCCCTGTGTCCCTCGCCCAGGGGCTCAAGCCGAACCCAGGGGTTTTCCAGAATCTGCAGGGTGAAGTTCATGCCCCATGGCCTTTCAGGAAGAGTTGGGCGGCCTGGCAGAGGTAACTGACGCCGACGGCGCTGACGAGCCACCGGGTCCAGGATTTGAAGTTCACATCGCTCATCCGGTCAAGAATGCGGCCACCCACCACCGTGCCCAGCATGGACAGGGGAATGGCAATTGCAAAGACCTGCCAGGGCGGAAGGCTCTTTGCGCCAGCCGCAATGAGGGGCGCGCCGTAGACCAGGATCTTGGCCAGATGGCTGAAGACCTGGGTCGCGGCCTTGGTGGCGACAATGGCGTGGCGGGTCAGGGCCGTGCGCACGAAGAAGATGTCCAGCAGAGGGCCGGCGACACCAGCTGTCAGGTTGAGCCCCGTCACCAGGAAGCCTGAAGTGAGGGCATGGAGGGGTTTCTCTGCGTCCAGCCTCAGCCAGGACTGCGGAATCCACAGGAGGCCCGGCACCAGGCCCAGCATCAGGAACAGCAGCATTTTCGAGGGCGTAAAGGCGATCAGGGCCACGGCAATGCCTGCCGCCACCGAGGCCAGGCCGTAGAAGGCGACAATCCCCCAGCGCACATGGCGGGCGTGGAGGATGGCCCGCCAGCCATTGGCGACCAGCTGTAACAGGCCATGGGTGACGAAGGCGGCCGAGACCGGCATGAGGAAGGCCAGCCCACCCATCAGGACCAGGCCTCCGGCCATGCCGAACACGCCTGAGAGGGTCGCCGTCAGAAAGGCCAGAACGGCCAGGATGACGCCGCTTACAAAAGCACTCACCGGGAAATCCTCTTGTAGAACAGGACGGTTCCGGTCAGGGCGCCGTCCGGCATCAGGGCGAAGTCAGGAATGACACCGACCCGGATCCAGCCGCCTCGGGCATAGAGCCGCTCCCCGGCACCGCCTTCGGCCGTGTCGAGTGTCAGAAGGGTCAGGCCCAGGTCCCTTCCGGATTCTTCGGCGGCGACCAGCAAGGCCTCCCCCACCCCTTGCCGACGACCGCGCCGGTGGACCAGCATCTTGGCCACATCTCCCCGATGGGGCTGGTTGTCGATGCCAGCTGGAATCACCTGCACCACACCGAGAACTCCCTCACTGTCAGATGCCGTGATCACCGCCCGACCGTCTGCCTCAGCAGCGTCAGCCACACCCCGCCAGAAATCCACGGCCCGCGCGAGGGTCAGATCCGCCATGAAGCTGACAGAGGCACCGCCGTCCACGCAGTCCTTCAGCACGGCCCCGAGGGTGTCAGCTGCGGCCCGCACGCCGGCGGGGCTGAGCCTGATGATCTGGAAGGATTGAGGCATGGTCAGATACAAGCGTTACACCTGAAGGCCGTCATCGGTCGAGGCGAAGCCGGAGCTGTCAGCGGATCAAGATGGCAGATGACAGATTTTCCGGAGGCGCTATTAAGATGGACTGCATATCGGTCGCTCCCGGAATGGCCTTATGGTCCGATACCTCACCCTGGCAATCTGCCTTCTGCTATCCTGCAGCCTTCCAGCGCTTGCGTCAGAGGTGCGCGTGGCCGTCGCCGCAAACTTCATGGAGCCGGCCCGGGAGATCGCGACCGCCTTCAAGGCACAGACCGGGAACGCCGTTGAGCTGAGCCCGGGATCGACCGGACAACTCTACACCCAGCTGGCGCATGGTGCGCCTTATGAGGTCTTCCTGAGTGCAGACACTGAGCATCCCGCAATGGCAGAGGCAGGGGGCCTGGCGGCTCCGGGAAACCGGTTCACCTATGCCTACGGACGGATCGTGCTCTATTCGACCCATTCCGGTCTGGTGGATGGGCAAGGCGCAATTCTTCGCAAGGACAGCTTCAACAAAATCGCCCTGGCCGATCCGGCAACGGCACCCTACGGCCAGGCGGCGGTCGAGACACTCCTCAAGCTTGGCGTCTATGATCGCGTCAGCCCGAAACTGGTCACCGGCGCGTCGATCACCCAGGCCTTTCAGTTCGTGGAAACCGGCGCGGCGG
>CAIYSH010000275.1 GCA_903928755.1 uncultured Alphaproteobacteria bacterium
CGGAGTGGCCAGCGGGCCGATCTGCTTGCGCACCCAGGCCACAAGCTCCTTGCGGAGTTCTTCGCTGGGCTCCAGGCCGGCATTCAGGGTGACATAGGCATAGATGCCCTGGCCCTTGACGTCGTGCGGATAGCCGACCACGGCGGCCTCGGCGACATTCTCGGTGGACACCAGAGCGCTCTCGATTTCCGCCGTGCCCAGCCGGTGGCCGGAGACATTGATCACGTCATCCACCCGGCCAGTGATCCAGTAATAGCCGTCCTCATCGCGACGGCAGCCGTCGCCGGTGAAATACTTGCCGCCATAGGTGGAGAAGTAAGTGTTGAAGAACCGCTCATGGTCGCCATAGACCGTGCGCATCTGGCCGGGCCAGGAGTCTGTGATCACCAGATTGCCATTGGCCGCCCCGTGCAGGACTGCGCCCTCGGCGTCGACCAGCTCAAACTTCACCCCCGGCAGGGGCTTGGCGCAGGAACCTGGCTTGAGCGCCGTGGCACCGGGCAGGGGCGAGGCCAGGCAGGCCCCGGTCTCGGTCTGCCAATAGGTGTCGACGATGGGGCAACGGCCTTCGCCCACTACCCGGTGATACCAGAGCCAGGCCTCGGGATTGATGGGCTCACCCACCGTGCCGATCAGACGCAGGGACTTGCGCGAAGTCCTGGTCACCGGCTCGTCGCCGTCGCGCATCAGGGCGCGGATGGCGGTGGGGGCGGTATAGAAGATCTCGACCTGGTGCTTGTCGATCACCTCCCAGAACCGGGAATTGGTCGGATAGTTGGGTACGCCCTCGAACATGACCGTGGTCGCCGCATTGGCCAGGGGGCCATAGACCACATAGCTGTGGCCGGTGACCCAGCCCACATCGGCCGTGCACCAGAAGACCTCGCCCGGGCGATAGTCGAAGACCAGCTCGTGGGTGTGCGCCGCCCAGGTCAGATAGCCGCCGGTGGTGTGCAGGACACCCTTGGGCTTTCCGGTGGAGCCTGAGGTATAGAGGATGAACAGCGGATCCTCGGCATTCATCGGCTCGGGGTCGCACTGGTCCGAAACGGTGGCCTTGAGGTCAGAATAAAAGGCATCCCGCCCGGCCATCATGGGTATGTCGGCCTTGGTGCGGCGCACGACTATGACGTCGGTCACCTCAGGGCAGGAGGTCAGGGCCTCATCCACATTGCGCTTCAGCGGCACGATCTTGCCGCCCCGCAGGCCTTCATCTGCGGTGATGACAATGCGGGAGTCACAGTCCTGGATGCGGCCGGCAATGCTGTCGGGAGAGAAGCCGCCGAAAATGACCGAGTGCACCGCGCCGATCCGGGCGCAGGCCAGCATGGCCACAGCGGCCTGGGGGATCATGGGCATGTAGATGGTGACCCGGTCGCCCTTCCTGACGCCCTTGGCCTTCAGCACATTGGCCATGCGGCAGACATCGGCGTGGAGCTGGCGATAGGTGATCCTGTCCATCAGATCAGGTTCATCGCTCTCCCAGATCACGGCGACCTGATCGCCCCGGGTGGCCAGGTGCCGGTCCAGGCAGTTGACCGAGACATTCAGGATCCCGTCCTCATACCAGCGTATGTGGAAGGGATGCTTGTGGAAGGAGGTGTCCTTGATCTTGGTGGGGAAGGTCGTCCAGTCCAGACGCTTTGCTACATCGCGCCAGTAGCCTTCCGGATCGCGCTCAACCCGTGCCACGGCGGCGTCATAGGCGGCGGCATTCATGATTGCCGTGTCGGCCAGGGCCTGCGGAACCGGGAAAACTTCACCTTCGCTCATGGCCAAAACTCCCTAAATCAAGTTGTTCAGGGAGTTATGCGGAGTGGCCGGGTCGGCGCAACCGGGCAGATGGTTATTTTCACAAAGGAACGGGGTGTTCCGGCTTCCCCGCCGGGGCGCGACGCCCTAGCCTTGACCGTCATTTCGCCGCTTCGGAGCCTCACATGCTGCTGCACCTTTCCACCTGGGCCGAGGTCGAGGATTTCCTGACGCGATCCCAGACGGTGATCATTCCCATCGGCTCCAACGAACAGCATGGCCCCACTGGCCTCCTGGGCACGGACTGGCTCTGTCCGGAAATCATCGCCCACGAGGCGCAGAAGACCGGGGACATCATTGTCGGCCCGACCTTCAATGTCGGCATGGCCCAGCACCATCTGGGCTTTCCCGGCACGGTCAGCCTGCGGCCCACCACCTTCATCGCCGCCATCGGCGACTGGTGCCGGTCCCTGGCGGGGCACGGGTTTACGAAGATCTATTTCCTCAACGGCCACGGCGGCAATGTCGCCACCATCGAGGCGGCCTTTTCCGAGCTCTATGCCGAGGCCAGCTATTTCGGCCGGCCGCGTGGCTTTTCCCTGAAGCTCAAGAACTGGTGGGATCTGAAGGGCGTCATGCCCCTGGCCAACCGCCAGTTCCCCACCGGCCATGGCAGCCATGCCACGCCCTCGGAAATCGCCGTTACCCAATGGGGTTATCCGGACGCCATCAAGACCGCCAACTACGCGCCGCAGATCGCCCCCACCGGTCCGATCCGCGAGGCCCTCGACTTCCGGGCCCGCTATCCCGATGGCCGCATGGGATCAGACCCCGGCCAGGCCACCCCGGAAAAGGGCGGTGAGCTTGTGGCCCAGGCGGCGGCCAGCCTGCTGATCGATGTGGCAGAGTTTTCGGCGGAGACAGCGCCGGGGGCCTAGAGCGTCCGCACCTCGCCCTCGACCACGGCGACCGGCCACGGGGTCAGGCTTTCGCCCGCGCAGGGGCCGCCGACGCAGACCCCGTCCTCCGGTCGGAAGACCGCGCCGTGGGCCGCGCACAGGATACGGTCCCCGGTGCGGGTCAGGTAGAGGTCATCAAACACCGCGAGCGGCCAGCCATTGTGCGGGCAGGAATCCACATAGCCGGCTACCCTATCGCCCTGACGCACCAGGAAGCCGGCGAACAGGGCCTGATCCTTGCGGAAGCGGAAGCCCTTGGCGCCCGGATCGCTGATGTCTTCAACCCGGCAGAGGGGCAACCCGGGTTCCGGGCGGGCAGGGTTGTCTGGCGCGGTTCGGCTCACCCAAGGGTTCCCAGGCTGACCTTGAACGGAAAGACCTGCACGTCGGCAAACAGGCCGGCCTTTGTGTAGGGATCGCCCTTGTTGAAGGCCCAGGCGTCTTCCAGGCTTTCAAACTCGAAGATCAGCATGGAACCGGCCATGTCTCCGGCCTCATTGAGGATCGGGCCCGCCAGTTTCATCTTTTCCGTGAAGGTTCCGGCATAGGCCAGATGTTCTGACCGGGTCGCCAGACGCAGGTCGAGGCTGTCGGGCTTGTCGCGGCAGACGAGGACGTAGAGGGCCATGATTTCGATCCTAGTGTTCTGATTTCAGGGGACGGGACAACAGGCCCGCAATGGCCTGATCAATATCAGCTTCGCCAGCCAGTATGGCGGCGACAGCTTCGCAGATCGGGGTTTCGACGCCCAGCTTGCGGGCCAGCTGGCGCACGGCCGGGGCCGAGGCGACCCCTTCGGCGACGGACAGCTTGCCCGACAGGGCTTCAGTCAGGGACTGGCCCTGGCCAAGGGCCAGGCCGACGCTCATGTTCCGCGACTGGGGGCTGGAGCAGGTGAGGACCAGGTCCCCCAAGCCGCAGAGGCCCGCCACAGTCTCGGCCCGTCCGCCCAGGGCCTCGGCCAGGCGGATCATTTCGGCAAAGCCCCGGGTGATCAGGGCGGCGTGGGCGCTGCGGCCCAGGCCTCGGCCTTCGACAATCCCGCAGGCGATTGCCAGAACATTCTTCACAGAGCCGCCGATTTCCGCACCGACCATGTCACCGGCTACATAGGGCCGGAAGCTCGGGGTGGCGATGGCGGCGGCCAGCTGGCGGGCAAGGTCCTCATCGGCGCAGGCCAGGGTAACGGCGGTGGGCAGGCCCATGGCCACTTCCCGGGCAAAACTTGGCCCCGACAGCACCGCGGGTCGGGCACCTGGCAGGGTTTCAGCCAGGACTTCCGTCATCAGTTTCAGGGAGCCCTGCTCCACCCCCTTGGCGCAGAGCAGGACCGGCGTTCCGGCCTTGAGGTGCGGCGCAAAGGCGGTCAGGCCCGAACGCAGGTGCTGGGCCGGAACCACGCACAGCAGGATATCGCTGGCGGCCAGATCGGCCATGTCGCCCGTGGCGATAACGCCCGGACCCAGGTCGATTCCGGGCAGGAAGGGGGTGTTCTGGCCGGTCTGGGCAATGGCCTGCAAGGCCTCCCGCTCGCGGATCCAGAGGTGGGTCCTGAGACCTGCCCGGGCGCAGACCAGGGCAAGGGCCGTGCCCCAGGCCCCGCCGCCCAGCACGCCGGCTGAAGACAGGGTCATGCCTTGGCTCCCTTGCGGCCGGCGGCGTGGCTGGGGCTGGACGCAGCGGCGGCCAGATCCAGAGGCCATCGGGGTCGCGCCGCAGTATCCAGGGGATCGATGAGGCCCAGGGCCAGCCGCTCGGCCCCGGCCAGGGCGATCATGGCGGCATTGTCGGTGCAATAGACCAGGGGCGGGGCGTCGAAGGAAAAGTCGTGATCCTGCGCCGTGCGGGTGAGGCGACTGCGGATGGCCCCATTGGCGGCGACACCACCCGCCACCACGAACCGCAAACCCGCGCCCGGATGGGCCAGTCTGTAGAGGTCCATCGCCTGGGCGGTCCGGTCCGCCAGCTGCCAGGCAATGGCCTCCTGGGATGCGGCGGCGAGGTCAGCTGCCTGGGCCGGGGTGGTCAGGGCGGCAGCATGGCGGGCGGCGGCGGTCTTCAGGCCGGAGAAGGAAAAGTCCAGATTGCCCCGGCCCAGGCGCACCTTCGGCAGGTCATAGGCCTCGGCCTTGCCGTCTCGCGCCAGATTTTCCAGGGCCGGGCCGCCGGGATAGGGCAGGCCGAGACTCTTGGCGATCTTGTCAAAGGCTTCGCCGGCCGCATCGTCCAGGGTGGTGCCCATGCGGCGGCACTGGCCAACGCCCTCAACGGATAACAGCTGGCAGTGCCCGCCCGAAACCAGCAGGAGCAGGAAGGGATAGGGAATGTCGGCGGTCAAACGGGCCGAGACCGCATGGCCCTCCAGATGATTGATGGCGATCAGGGGCAGACGTCGCGCCAGGGCGACGGCCTTGCCGAAGGCCAGCCCGACCATGACCCCGCCGATCAGGCCGGGCCCTGCGGTCGCGGCCACGCCGGACAGGTCCTCATAGCCAAGACCGGCGGCGCTGAGGGCCTGGGCGACAATGCCGTCTATGCTCTCCACATGGGCACGGGCGGCGATTTCCGGCACCACGCCGCCAAAGGGGGCGTGCTCGGCCACCTGCGAGGCGATGATTGAGGACAGCACCTCAACCTGGCCATCGGCATGACGGCGCACCACGGCAGCGGCGGTTTCATCGCAGCTGGTTTCAATGCCGAGCAGGGTCAAGGGTGTCATTGGGGCGTCATCAGGTTGCGAGTTCGGGTCTGGTCCTGTAGCAGGCGGGGGCTTCAACTCATCGAGGTAACTTCCCAGCCGTGCCCACGCAACCGCAAGTCCGGATCGGGGCC
>CAIYSH010000276.1 GCA_903928755.1 uncultured Alphaproteobacteria bacterium
AGGGTTTCATCCTTTCCGACATCGTGAATTTCCCAAACGTAGACGTCTATGTCGTGCCCGTCGGAAAAGTGCTGGAGTGGCATGGCTCGAAACGACTTGGAGCGAATGCACGAGTATCCAGGGCCGTCTTTCTTCAGAATTTGCTCCCCGAGCTGGACCTTTCAGAGGATCGGGAAATATGAGGTGACAGGTTACAATCCTCCCACACCCACCTAAAGCTTGCGCCCCAGATATTTCTCCACCTGACGACGCTCCCAGGCACCATCCAGGAAGGGCACGAGGTTGAAGATGGTCATGCCGTGGGCGGCAACGCCGATGCCCCAGCCCAAGGCCGGCCAGATGAACCAGAGGACCTTGGGGTAGGTCACGAGATTGACCACGGCAAGACCTGCAATGACGACCACATACTGGGTCAGGTGCATGTAAAACCGCCTCACCTTTCGCACATGCTTCAGGGCCTGGGCCTCGTCTGGCCGGATGTCTTTCAGGCCAGGTTCTGTGGGGTTGGACGTCATGCTGGGCTCCTGCAGGTCCTTGAGGTCAAGATCGAAAGCAGACGCCAGGGCTTTCAGGGATTCCAGACTGGCGGGCTGCCCGCGCTCAAGCCGCTGGACGGTCCGGGCACTGAGACCGCTCACCTCCGCCAGCTGCTCCTGCGACCAACCGCGCTGCAATCTCAGTTTCTGGATCAGCATGTGCGCTTCCTTTCGAAGACCTGCAGGGATAACCGAAGTCTCATGCCGACAGACACGCCGCCGACACGACAACCGGGTGACACAGGCGCGAAATCCCGGCGACCCTGACCGTGACGGACGCTGCGCCGCGACCTGACCTGACCTGACCTGACCCTAGGAACCGAAGATCCATCCGGTCGTCAAGCTTGCCATCTGGACGCCGACCAGGATCAACTGGCCGCCGCCGGTCATGTTGACGACCGTGTCAGATCCCACCTGGCTGACGGTGTAGACCGTGCCCGGATCCAGCTGGATTCGGTCGCCCTCTGCCAGGTTGAAGTCCGTCACCCGGTCGATACCTGCATCGCCGAAGGTATGGAAGATGTCGGCCCCTGTTCCCCCTGTCAGGGTATCGCTGCCCCGGTCGCCGGAAATCCAGTCATTGCCGGCCCCGCCGGTGACAACGTCGTCGCCCTGCCCGCCCCGGACAAGGTCGACATCAGACCCGCCATTGAGGGTGTCATTGCCCAGGTTGCCGTAGAGAATGTCAGTGCCGCCCGTGGAGGTGATGAGGTCATTGCCCTGTCCGCCGACCAGCCAGTCACCGCCCGGGCCGCCCGTAATGACGTCGTCGCCCTTGTTTCCGTTGATGTCGTCGAAGCCGGAACCGCCGATAATCGAGTCATTGCCATCTTCACCGCGGAGATAGTTGTAGCCGCTTTCCGCCGTGATCGTATCGTCGCCCGTTCCGCCAAATATCGAAATGGTGCCTCCGGCGGCGGCAATATTTGTCGTCGAGAACGTCAGGACGTCGTTACTGGATGTGCCCTGGATGGAGTCCCGTTCGACATAGAAATAGAGACTGTTGGTGGGGTTGAGGTCGTTCCACTTTCCTGCAACCCCGATCCCGCCCGAGGGCTGGGGCCAGGACTGAAGTCCCAGGGCCATGCTGTCCTGCAGGCCTGCGTAATTGTCAGGTTCGACGCCAAGAGCGCCCGATCCCCAGTTGGTATAACCAGACAACAGGGACCCATCCGACCACTTCCAGGTCCCCTCGACCGCGGCATCGGAACCGCCAAGCCACAGGTATTTTGCACCCCCGCCATCTCCGGCTGCGGGAGCGGAGCTCAGGAGTTGGGCATCTCCCTGGGCTGCGGCATACAGATAATCATTTTCGGCAGCGCTGTTGATGAAGGCAAGATGACCGCCCAGGCTTGCGGCATAGGCGCTTGCACTATCCCAGGTCATGGCTGTCTTGATGATATCGTAGGTGTGGCCAGCGTAGTAAAAAGACATCTTGTTGACCTCCCCGACCCCCTCGTCTTCTTTATGCTTCAGGGGAGTAATTAATGAATTTGAAATCAAGAAATTGCGCAGAAATCAATGCTGCGGAATCCCGTTGTATTAGATGGTTGAATTGGTCTGGACGCAAGCCTTGAATGCTATCTATCCGGGAACTCGCTTGCAAAAACCGTCGCCGTTTTCCTTACGGAAGCACTGACCAGGCACCCATGGCCGGGCCGGAGACATGACCGCAGGAAGGGATTATCCTGCAGCATCACCCCCCGCGAGGTCGTAATGTCCGTTCCTGTCCTCCTCGACACTG
>CAIYSH010000277.1 GCA_903928755.1 uncultured Alphaproteobacteria bacterium
ACTTAGCAGATGTATCATGGGGCAGGAAAGCGCGGCATTCACGATGTCTCTGCCATTCCGGCAAAGGAAGCCGATACCTATACTCAGGAATTATGCAACAATATCAAAGATAAAAATATTGAAGTCTATACGGTTGCCTTTGCAATCACAGGAAACCCTGACGCCATGAAACTGGTACAGTCCTGCGCAACCGACCCTGCTCACTTCTTTAATGCTGCAGACCAGACGGCTCTGCTCAGCGCGTTTTCGCAGATCGGAAAGTCCATCCAGAACCTGCGCCTCTCGCATTAGAGTTATGTCGAGACAGGCGCGAGCAGGGCCCCGCCAAGTAGGTCCTGGAGCCTGGGAGTCGCCGGATAGGGATGATGGCGGTACTGGCGGAAGCCTTCTGCCAGGGCGACACCGAACAGTCGGCCCTGCCGTCGCGTCCACCTCTCGAGCGATGCCTGATGATCGGCAATGCCATGCTGGCGGGCCACCCACTCATCCTGGCTGACATGGGCGGCCAGCATGGCCTGCTTGGTCGGAAAGACCGTCGCCACATCGGCACCGAAATCCGGCACGACCTTTTGGCCCTGCCGGTCGCGGCCTCCAATCGGGTCCATGAAATAGAGATGGGGGATCGCTGGAAGCGGGGCCGCCTCTCCGGTCCTGTAATTCGGTACCGATGCCGCGAAACAGGCATCGCGGACAAGCTGACTGACCGCCTCATGATCGGGATGGTAATCGGCGGGCGACGCCGTCAGGACCAGGTCAGGCCGGGCCAATCTTACGACTTCGGTCACGGCGCGGCGGCAGGCGTCATCATTGAAAACACCAAGATCGGGCAGGCCGGCGCAGGCATAGTCGGCACCAATGATCGCTGCGGAAGCCTTGGCCTCCGCCATTCTGATCAGGGCGGTTTCCTCCGGGGGCGTCGTATCCGATCCGCCCTCTCCAGCTGTGGCGGTGGCGCAGACGATCTCGACGCCACGGGCGACCAGCAGGGCGAGGGTCCCGGCGCACAGGGTCTCTATGTCATCAGGATGGGCATGAAACGCCAGAACCCTGACTGGTCTTGTCGCCATGTCTGCCCTCATTCGACTTGCCCACAAGGAAAGCCTGCACCCGGGACCAATCCCGGGTGCAGCACAATCCGGGCCGCTCCGGATCTACGTCTCGTTGGAGAAGATCACCGTGCCGCTGGCGGCGAACATGCCTCCAACACCATGGGCCACGCTGACCTTGGCGCCTTCGATTTGTGCGGCCGCTGTTCCACGCATCTGGCGGACGCTCTCCTGCAGGGCATACATGCCGTACATGCCAGAGTGCATGTAGGACAGACCGCCCCCATTGGTGTTCAGGGGCAGCTTGCCGCCAATGGCCGTATTGCGTTCATTGATGAAGTCCCTGGCCTCGCCGGGCTTCACGAAGCCCAGGTCTTCCAGGCCATAGAGGGGCAGGTGGGCAAAGGCGTCATAGATCATCAGGTGATCGACATCGGCGTGCTTGATTCCGGATTCCTCGAAGGCCTTCTTGCCCGAGACCCGGAAGGCCTTGGACGAGGTAAAGTCCTCCATCTGGCTGACCATCGGGGTCTCGACGCTTTCGCCGGTGCCCAGGATGTAGACAGGCTTCTGGGGGAAATCCTTGGCCCGCTCGGCGCTGGTCAGGATCAGGGCCCCGCCGCCGTCGGTGACAAGGCAGCACATGAGCATCCGGAAGGGCCAGGCGATCATCGGCGAATTCAGAACATCGTCGACCGTGATCGGGTCCTTGAAGCTGGCCCGGGGATTTTTCGCCGCCCATTCGCGCTGGATGACGGCAACATTGGCCAGGTCGGCCTCGGTCACACCATAGGTCTTCATGTAGCGAAGGACCGGAATGGTGAACATGGTTGGCGGGCTGGTCACGCCATAGGGCATTTCAAACTGGCCCATCAGACTGGATGGCGCACGACCAAATCCTCCAGCGCCAACCCTCGACCGACCGGATTCACCATGGGTGATCAGGACGGTCTTGCAGAGGCCCTCATTGATCGCCGCGGCGGCATGCCGGACGTGCAGCATGAAAGAGCATCCGCCGACACTTGTGCCATCGGCATAGGTAGGCGTGATGCCAAGATAGTGCGCCAGCTCAACAGGACTGATGCCAGCTGTGGCAACGCCATCAATGTCGGAGGGCTTGAGGCCTGCATCCTTCATGGCGTTCAGGGCCGCATCTGCATGCAGGCCGATGACGGAAACGTCCGGAATCTTGCCAAGACGGGTGGTTTCGGCGGCCCCGACGACCGCAACGCTTTTCGGTTTCATAGGTCTATTCCCCTCAGCCCTTGGCCGGTTCGAACAAAGGCAAAGAAATATCGTCTGTCTGCTTGGCGAAATGCACCTGCATGGGCATGTCCAGCACCAGGGCCTCCGGCGTCTGCGGGCAGCCGACAATATTGGTCATCATCCGCGGCCCTTCATTGAGCTGGACCACGGCAATCGCATAGGGCTCGGTACCCATGTCGGGGCGCGGCCGGTGATTGATCACGTAGGAATAGAGGATGCCCTTGCCGCTGGCCTTGTAGACCTCGACATCGCGGCTGGCGCACTTCGGACAGAAATCGCGCGGTGGAAAATAGGAGTGCTTGCATTCGGTGCAGCGCTGCAGACGCAGTTCGCCATCCCGGCATCCTTCCCAGAAATGCCGGGTTTCCGGCGTGGGTTCAGGCAACATTCGAGCCATTTGAAAAATCGTCCCCAATTGAAATGCGTCGTCTTGGCGTCCGCTTGGACGCCGCCGCAGCAAAGCTCAGGCAGAGGTCATTGTCGATACTCGGCGCAGGAATTTGTCAGCGCGACGCCGTCAGGCCTGGGCGTGCCTTACCCAGGACACATCGGCCTGTTCACTGCCGGGGGCCCATTTCACCAGGGACAGGACGAGGTCACGAGGACTGATCGGCTTGACGATGAGATCATCAAAACTGCTGTCCAGGCTGCCATCGGCAAGTTCCGTATCGGCGCTGAAGGCCAGGATCGGAATATGCTGGTTGGGCCCCGGTCTGGATCTGAGGCGCTTGAGGGTTTCCGGACCACTCAGGCCAGGCATGCGGATATCCAGCAGGATGACGTCAAAGGGCATGGCCGCCGCTTCGGCAAGCGCCGTATTTCCGCTGTCGGCGCAGGTCACCACAACGCCGAAGGGTTCAAGAACGGCCCGGGCCAGATCCCGGTTTGCGCTGTTGTCGTCGACGATCAGCAGACGCACGCCTTCAAGACCAGCGGTTACCGGGCTGTCCAGGACCTTTACCGCCGACTGTGCCGCCGGGGCCGCCACAGTGACATGGAAGGTCGATCCCACCCCCGCCGTGCTGCGTACCCCCACGCCGCCGCCCATGGCTTCGGCAAGCCCCTTGCAGATGGCCAACCCCAGGCCGGTTCCGCCATGTTTGCGGGTTGAGGATCCATCGACCTGACTGAAACGCCGGAACAGATGGGCCATCTGGGCGTCATCCATGCCAACACCCGTATCGGCGACCTCGACACGGACCTGACCGAGAGGCGCCAGGTAAGCAAGCCGCACCGTCACAGATCCCACTTCGGTAAACTTGACGGCATTGCCGATCAGATTGAGCAGAATCTGACGCAACCGATCGGAATCGACCGTCACATAGGCTGGCACCGGTCCGTCGATTTCCAGACCCAGCGTGATGCCTTTTTCATTGGCCTCAGGGATGAACATGGCCAGGCTGTCTTCCACCAGGGGCCGCAGCTCGGATGGCCTGGGGCGGAATTCGACCTGCTCGGCTTCGAGTTTGGAAAAGTCGAGAATGTCATTGACGATGGCCAGCAGGGCACGGCTGCCGGAGGTGATCCGGTCCAGGTGCTGACGGGCGGTGGAATTCAGGTCCTGCCGTTCGGTCAGCAGACCCGCAAATCCGATGATGGCGGTCAGAGGCGTCCGGATTTCATGGCTCATATTGGCAAGGAAGGCGGATTTCACGGCCAAAGCGGACTCGGCTTCCTCGCGGGCCTTGGCCAGCGCGGCCTCCATGGCCTTACGCTGGGTGATGTCCCGTGCAACGTCATGGAATTCGATCAGTTCCCGGGTATCCGGATCATAAACCGTGCTGGGGCGGGTCTCCAGCCAGACGACAGACCCGTCTTTGTGATGCACCCGATATTCGCAGCTGAAGGGCGCAGCCCCCGGACCCGCGGCAATGTGGTCCCTGAAGGAATCAATAATCCTGCCGACATCGTCTGGGTGCATGACCGAGACGGCGGTCTTGCCTATCAGTTCCTCTGGATCATAGCCCAGCACGGTCTTCACCGACGGCGACAGGAAGCTGAAACGGGTATTGCGGTCGTAGCAGACGATGATGTCATTGGCATTTTCAGCCATCATCCGGAACCGCAACACGCTGCGGGCAATGCGGACTTCAGTCGCCCGGCGTTCACTGATATCACGCAGGCTTTCCTGCAGTCCGACCAGCGCGCCGGTCAGCGGATCATGCACACACTGCAAAACACTTTCGACCCACAGTATGGCACCATCCTTGCGGACCGCACGGAATTCAAGGCGCAACGGCGGCTCCCCGCTCCCCCTGGCAACATGTTCTTCCACAGCGTCCCGGACACGGCCCCGATCCTCTGCATGAATGAAATCAGGACGCGCGCCGATGAGTTCGGACGGCTCAAATCCCAGCGCGCCAAGACTTGACGGCGAGACATAGGTCAGGACGCCATCTGGCGAACTGCAGCAGACCACATCCAGCATATGGTCCGCCATGCGCCTGAAACCCTCCAGGTCATCTGCCGCCAAAGCCTTCAGGCTCTTGGTCTCTGGCTTTTCGTGGTCATCGAAAACCGACAAGATCTGCTGCTCACCCGAAGATTGTTCAGGACATGTCCTAACCTCACCAGCCCTAAACAGGGATTAATTGCACGCGCCTGATCTGTGAAAATCAGACCGGGGAGCCTGGGGCCAAGCGGCGCGCGGTAGACGCCACCAATTCCGCCCATATTTCGGCTTCGGCGCGGGAATCACGACCCTCGACCTCAACATGCCGCTCGATCAACAGGGCTCTCAATCGGGCATTTTCTGCGGACAGGGTGGAAATACGGATGTCGAGATCCTCGCCGGGTATGGTCAGCAAGCTCCGGATTGAACGGTTTTCCAGGGCGAGATTATGGGCAGCTTCATCCCACTGGCGGCCGGCTATGGCCAGCAGGGCGGCGGTCAGTCCCAGGGCACCTGCCCGGTCAGCTGGCGGAATGTCCGGCGCAGCATTGCGGGCCACAAGGGCCGACAGTTCGATCAGGACCTCGGAAATGTCCGGCTTCATAAATGCCCCATGACCTTGAGAATGGCCCGATCCTGAGCATTCTGCAGGGCCCAGGGCGGGTAGACCATGATCGGCTCACGATTGCCGCCGTCGATCCAGGCCCTGGCTGAGGACACCCAGATGGCCTGCCCCTTGACACAGTTGAACAGGGTCCACCACTGCAGGGCTGCAGGGTCAGCCTTCAGGCCGCTTGACCGCTCCCAGATGGCGACAGCCTGCGCATTGGGCACCAGACCGCCTGCCAGGTCACGCCCGAACGTCCAGACAGGATTCAGGCTCCAGCCAAGATCTTCAAGGGGGTCCCCAAGGTGGGCCATTTCCCAGTCCAGAACGCCATGAATCTCACCTGTCTGGTCGAACAGGAAGTTTCCGGTCCGATAGTCGCCATGAACCACGGCAAGACGCTCTGGCGGCGGCGGCGGGTTGGCCCGCAGCCAGCGAATGGCGGCCCGGGTTATGGGCAGGGGTTCCGTCTGGTCATCATCCAGCACCCCCTCCCAATAGCCTAGCTCCCGGGACCAGCAGGCCTCAGGCGCAACGGCGGCCATCACCGTCGTCAGACCCAGCACGGCGGGATCCGACCTGCCGATCTCGCCCAGGATCGTCCACTTCCGCTCTGCCAGTTTTTCATGGGCGGCGAGATAGGGCTCCGTCCAGAGCAGGGCCGGCGCCGCCTGAAATCCCTCGATCTCGGCAGCGATGAAAAAGGGATGATCCAGGGCCCCGGATGACTCCTCCAGCCACAGCATTTCAGGCACCGGAACCGTCGAGCCGAAAAAGGCCCGATAGGCCTCGAACTCGATCCTGCGTTCGGTGTCGATCAGACTGGCAGGAGGATCACGACGCAGGATCAGCGCACGCGACTGCAGGGCACCGGACTCCTGCCAGGACAGCCGGAACCGGTAGGTTTCCCGGGAAGCCCCTCCCGAAATCCTTGCCAGCCCGCTGACCCGGAGGTCGGAAGCATGCGGCATGCGCCCGGCCAGATAGTCCTCGATCCGAGCCTCCAGGCCCATGGACGTCATGCCATTTCGAAACGGATCGGCACCGTCTTGGGCCCGTTGACGAAGACGCTCTGGCTCCAGGCCGCTTCGCCATCCAGCTCGACGGATTTCAGACGGGGCAGCAATTCTTCCCAGAGGATTCGCATTTCCATCTTGGCAAGGTGCTGGCCCAGGCAAAGGTGCGCGCCGTATCCGAAGGACAGCTGCTTGTTAGGCGCACGATCCACCAGGAATTCATTCGGACGATCAAAAACCTCTTCATCGCGATTGCCAGAGGCATAGCAGAGCATGATCCAGTCGCCCTTGCTGACCTTGCGGCCCGCGAATTCGACATCTTCTGACGCCGAGCGCATGAAGGTCTTCACCGGGGTCGTCCAGCGGATGGACTCCTCCACAAGCCCCGGGATCAGCGCCGGATTGGCCTTGACCTTGGCCAGCTGGTCCGGCCGTTCGGCCAGTCCCCAGAGGGCGCCAGCCGTGGACGAAGACGTGGTGTCATGTCCTGCAGTGGCGACAATGATGTAGTAGCCCAGGGCTTCGAATTCGGAGATGGGATTGCCGTCAATCTTCGCATTGGCAATGACGCTGGCAAGGTCGTCACGGGGTTCTGCGCGCCGGCTGGCGGACAGGGCCGTGAAGTAGTTGAAAAAGTCCGTGATGACGCTGAGGTCGAAGGTCTGCTCACCCTTCTCATCGACCTGGGGCTTGCGGCCGAGTTCGGGATCCGACGCCCCGAACAGTTCCTGGGTAAGCATCAGCATGCGCGGCTCGTCTTCCTCCGGCACGCCCATGATCTCCATGACCACGTGCAGGGGATATTGCAGGGCCACCGACTTGACAAAGTCACACCTTCCCCCGGTCGCAGCCATGCGGTCGACCGCGGCACGGGCAATCTTGCGGATCCTGGCTTCATGGCTGCGGAGGTTCTGCGGCATGAACCAGGCCTGGGTCAGGGCCCGGTATTTCGGATGGTCCGGGGCGTCCATCTGGACGAGGGTGCGCAGCAGGTGGGGACTGCCACCCATTCTTTCCCGCACCTGGGCATCCATCGCCTTGCTGACCATGGTCGTCGACCGCTCACCGCTGAGGAACAGCGCGTTCTGCCGGCTGATGTCCAGGATGTCGGCATGCCGGGTGGCGACCCAGAAGGGATCCACGCCTTCGATCTCGGCGCGCCCGAAGGGATTGTTGGATCGCAGCCAGGCATAGGTGTCGTAGATGCGACCATCTGCGTAGGCGAGGGGCTCAACCAGAGTATCAGCCACGGCCTGCGGAATAAGGATGTCGGCTTTGGTCATGATGCGTCGCCTTCGCTTGGCCTGGCTTCCGGACCCCGTGAACCGCACGGGGTCATGACGCTGGGTCAACGAAATTCGGCCTCTCCCATCTGTTGTTATCTGTGATCACTTGGTAATTAAGTCTGACATCAGCGCAATGAGACTGACAAGGGATGATCCAGAGATCGTCCACTCCGGAGAACCGCACATGCTCACCAAGGCCGATGACTTTCCCATCCATCAGACCCCCGAACCCATCGCCTATTCAGGGACGGACCGGAATTTCTACGATCGCTACTTCTTCAACGGCTACCAGCCTGACGGGACAGAGTTCTTCGCCATAGCCTTTGGCGTCTATCCGCATCTGAATGTGGCCGACGCCCACTTCTCGGTCATCCGCAACGGGGTCGAGCACTGCCTGCATGCATCCCGGCTGCTGAACATGGAGCGCATGGATCTTGCTGTCGGACCGATTTCCATTTCGGTCCTGGAACCCCTGCAGACGCTCAGGGTCACTGTCGCCCCGAGCGAGGGGATCTCGGCCGAACTGGTCTTTGAGGGCCGCACATTCCCCATCGAAGAACCCCGCTTCATGCGCCGGATCGGGCCCCGAGCCTTCATGGACTATACCCGCCTGACCCAGAACGTCCGGGTGACCGGCTGGATCGAGGTGGACGGTGTCCGCAGGACGCTTGATGCCGGAACCGTGGGGACCAGGGACAGGTCATGGGGCGTGAGGCCCGTGGGCAATCCAGACTCACAGCCGACTGTGCCCGAGCAGGTGGGCGGCTTCTTCTGGCAATGGACCCCGTTGAATTTCGAAGACAAGTCCGTCTTCTTCCACGTCAATGCCGATCCAGATGGCGTGCCCTGGAACACCAGAGCGGTCATCCTGCCGGACGGTGCAGGCCCCAATGAGGGGCACCACACCGACACCGCCACCATCGAAGACGTCACGATGATCCCCGGGACGCGCCATGCCCAGGGGGGAACCCTGGTCGTGCCCCTCAAGCAGGGGTCTGCCCGGGTGAAATTCGAGCCCTTCCTGACCTTCCTCATGCGCGGGATCGGCTATGGCCATCCCAACTGGCGGCACGGCAGCTACAAGGGTGAGCTGGTGGTCGAGCGCGAGGACATTGACCTGTCCACCGTCAATATGGGCAGCCCCGAGAACTGGCACATCCAGGCCCTGTCGCGGGTCACCCTCAGCCTGCCGGGCGAAGCGCCCCAGACAGGCATGGGCGTCTTCGAACAGCTGATCGCCGGGCCCTATCGGCCTTACGGACTTTGACGGATCACCCTTGCCTAACCCGGTGCGGGTTGGGCAGACTAGGCAGATTGACCCTCCTTGGGCGCAAGGCTTGCGCCGATTTTGAAAGTAGATCCATTGACGACTTCGTCTCCCGCGGCGCTTTCCGTCGCGAATTCCGGTGCCATGGCCTCCGTTGACGCGCTGATCCAGGGCCTTGAAAGCGTCGGTTATATCGCCTCACGGCGGATCGCCACGTCCCTGTTCATGGCGGTCAACCTGCAGAAGCCCATTCTGGTGGAAGGCTCCGCCGGGGTCGGCAAGACCGAACTGGCCCTTTCCACGGCCGCCCTGCTGGGTCTGCCTCTGATCCGGATGCAGTGCTATGAGGGCCTGGATGAGTCCAAGGCCCTGTATGAATGGAAATACGGCAAGCAGCTGCTCTATACCCAGATCCTGAAGGACCGGATGGGTGCCAGCCTGGCCGATGCCCCGGACATGGATGCCGCCATGGTGCGCCTGCACGGCATGGGCGACCTGTTCTTCTCAGAGCCCTTCCTCGAGCCCCGGCCCCTGATGAAGGCCCTGCAGGAAGATGATGGCTGCGTCCTGCTGATCGACGAAATCGACAAGTCCGACGAAGCCTTCGAGGCCTTCCTGCTGGAGGTTCTGTCAGCCTATCAGGTCTCCATTCCGGAAATCGGCGTGCTGAAGGCCAAGACACCCCCCATCGTCTTCCTGACCTCCAACAATGTCCGCGATCTGGGCGACGCCCTGAAGCGGCGCTGCCTGCACCTGCACATTCCCCTCCCCGACGCCGCCCTTGAACGTCGCATTGTCGCCAGCCGGGTACCAGGCATAGAGGCCGATCTGGTCGGGCAGCTGGTCAGCTTCGTCCAGTCCCTGCGGACCCTGGACCTGCGCAAGTCGCCGTCGATTTCGGAAACCGTCGACTGGGCCCGGGCCCTGATCCTGCTGAATGCCGACTCCCTGGATACCGAAGTCGTACGGGACAGCCTGAATGTCCTGCTCAAGTTCGAACAGGACATTGTGGCGATCGAACCGCAGATCGCCGAACTCATCCGCAAGCCCCTGGCCTGATCGGCCATGCAGGGCGCTCTCGAAGATTTCTTTCGGGCGCTGAGGGCCTCGGATGTCCGGGTCTCCCCGGCCGAGGCCATTGACGCCCATCGCACCGTGGCCAAGGTCGGCTTTGCGGATCGCGAACTGTTCAAGGACGCCCTGTGCGCCACCCTGGCCAAGACGGCGGATGAAGTTGACCGGTTTGACCGGACCTTTGATACCTTCTTCACCCGGGAAGCCTTCATGGCAGCCCCGCCGCCGGAAGACGGCGACCATGATCCGACGCAAGACCTGCCCCAGGACGGAGAGCCCAGCGAGCTGGCCCGTATGCTGATGACAGGGGATGCCTCTGCCCTGGCCCAGGCCATGGAAGAGGCCGCCGAGCGGGCCCAGGTGTCCCAGATCCGGCTGTCCACCCAGAGAAGCCGACTGACCCGCAAGCTGCTGGAGGAAATGGGTCTGGCAGAAATCGAACGGATCATCGCCGCCGCCCGCCGCCTGGACGACCCCAGGGGGCAGGCTGCCGGAGAGCGCCTGGATGCCGCCAGACAGGCCCTGGCCAAGGAAGCCTCGGCTTATGTGGAACGACAGCATGAGCTCTATGCGTCGGAAAGCGGCCGGAACCTCCGGGAAGACCTGCTGGCTCGCAAGGCGCTGAACTCCGACGGCGGAATTGATCCCGTCGACCTTGCGATGATGCAGACCCTGGTCAAACGCATGGCCAAGCGGCTGGCTGACCGGTATTCCCGACGCCGCAATGTGGCCTGGACCGGACACCTCGATGTCCGCCGCACCCTGCGGAAGTCCATGGGCTATGGCGGCATGCCCTTCGACATCGTCTTCAAGACCAAGAAGATCGACAAGCCCTCCATTGTGGCGATCTGCGATGTCTCGAAATCCGTCGCTGCGGCCGCCCAGTTCCTGCTGACCTTCCTCTATTCGCTGAATGAGGTCGTCGACAGGATGGAGGCCTTTGCATTTTCCGGCCGCATGATCAGCGTCAACGCCCTGCTGGACGAGCACAAGGTCGAGACCGCCATTCTGGAGGTCCTGAAACAGATCGGGTTTCAGCAAACGGATTACGGCCGCTCGCTGGAAGACTTCTGCGAGCAGCATCTCGACCAGCTGGACCGGCACACGACGGTGATATTCCTGGGGGATGCACGGTCAAACTATGCCGATCCCCGCCTCGACCTGCTGGCCACCATCCAGAAGCGGTCACGGGCCCTGATCTGGCTCAATCCGGAACCTGAAAGCTACTGGGGTCAGGGCGACAGCGTCATGCACCGCTATCAGCGGTTCTGCCACGTGGCCAAGCCCTGCAATACCCTGGGCCAGCTGGAACGGATCATCGAGGACGTCCTGCGGACCTACATCCCGCATTAGGGCCTGCAGTCTGCCCGTCGAGCCCCCTCTCCCGTGATCGGGGAGAGGGAGGAGATCCTCAGGCCTTCAGCTGATCCCTGCTGACCGGCAGGCTGCGAAGCCGCTTGCCGGTAGCCGCGAAGATCGCATTGCACAGGGCCGGAAGAACCGGCGGCAGCGCAGGTTCACCCAGACCGGTAGGTGGATTGTCCGTGATGTTCCAGTGCACCTCGACCACCGGTGCGGACTTCATCCTCAGCAGGGGATAGGCACCGAGGTTTCCCTCGACCGCCGCCCCGCCTTCTATGGTGATCTTCTGGCCCAGGGCGGCTGACAGGCCGTCAATCACGGCACCCTGGACCTGATTGATCGCCCCGGTGGGATTGATGATCTGACGGCCGACATCGCCGGCAACCCAGACCTTCTCGACCGTGACCTCGCCAGACTCTGCGACCTGGGCCTGAACCACTTCGGCGAAATAGCCCAGATGGCTGAAGTGGAAAGCCACACCCATACCCTGGCGGGGACCAAGTCTGGTCTTGCCCCAGCCGGATTTGGCGGCGACCAGTGCGAGCACGCCCTTCATCCGGGCGGCGTCATAGCCGTCCTTACCGGCCGTCCCGACCAGGCCCTGATCGCCCAGGAGGTTCAGACGGAAGGTCACCGGATCGACCCCGGCACCGTGGGCCAGCTCATCGATGAAGGACTGGACCACAAAGGCCAGGGCGTTGGAGCCAGGCGCCCTCAGGGGCCCGGTCGGTATGCCCGACTCCATGATCGACAGGTCATACCGGAAGTTCGGCACGAAGCGGGCCGGGAATTCCGTTGCGGCCATACCGGCGCTGCTGCCCGGCTTGCCGGCCGTTCCCAGGGTCACGAAATGATCATGCCAGGCGACAAGTTTCCCTGATTTATCAACACCACCCTTCAGGTAGTGCCAACCGGCGGGCCTGTAGAAGTCATGCCGCAGGTCATCCTCACGGGTCCACAGCAGTTTGACCGGTGCCCCCGTTTCCCGGGCGATCCAGGCGGCCTCGACCATGTAGTCATTGGCCAGACGACGACCAAAGCCGCCGCCGCAGCGGGTCAGGTGGATGGTGATGTCCGCCGGCTTGAGGCCCAGGGTCTTGGCCACCAGCTGGCGGCCACTGTCAGGGTTCTGGGTCGGGGCCCAGATCTCCAGCTTGCCGTCCTTGAAGTGGGCCGTGCAGTTCTGCGGCTCGAGCGGAATGTGGGCGATGAAGGGATAGGCATAGGCCGCCTCCATCGTCGAGGCCGCCCCGACCAGGGCTGCGGCCACATCCCCGTCCTGCCGCTCGGTGCGCAGGGGCGCGCCCTTGGAGAGGGTGTCGGCCTGGGCGTCGAAACCCGCCGTGGACTGCCGGGCGGTGGGATGGTCCTGCCACTTGATGTTCAGCTTGTTGCGGCCCTGCCGGGCCTGCCACCAGCTGTCGGCGATCACGGCGACGCCGGGGA
>CAIYSH010000278.1 GCA_903928755.1 uncultured Alphaproteobacteria bacterium
ACGCTGTCCGCGACCAGACCTATAGTCCGCCAGCTTCCAATCGACTGGATACATACGAACGTGCTGAGAGCAATTTTCACGTGGTGGGGCGGCGCAACCATTGGCGCCAGCTTTCACATCAAGCGTCGCGGCATTTTTGTCGGCCAGGACGATACCGGAAACAAGTATTATCAGGCACGGGATTCCAGGGATTCCTATGACGGCCGCAAGCGTCGTTGGGTGATCTACAACGGCTATGCCGAAGCCTCGAAGGTGCCCCCTGAATGGCATGGCTGGTTGCACCATACATTCGATGAGCCTCCGACTGTTGAGCCACTCAAGCGTCAGGCCTGGGAAAAGGATCATCGGCCCAATCTGACGGGGACGATTCATGCCTGGAAGCCCCGGGGCTCCATCGCCCGTGGTGGCGATCGCCCGAAGGCCTCCGGAGACTATGAGGCTTGGCGCCCGGAATAGGTTGATGTCAGCCAAGGCCTTCATCGCCTTCGTGGCCCTGATTACGGTAACTGGTGGTGCCCTGGCGCAACCGGTTCAGGGTAATGGAACGCCGGTGCTGCAGACGCAGGGCTCAACCCTGCCGGCTGAGGAAGCGCCGCCGTCCCTGGTGGCGATACCTGCGCCACTCGCCGCGCCGGCTGTCCCTCAATCCGAGATGAAGCCTGCCGCGCCACCGCCGCACCAGGTGGTCGACAAGCCCTTCGAAAGCACCCAGAAGCGTCTGCGGTTTGATGTGGCAATCGTTCAGGCCCTGGACAAGGTGACCGCCGAGACCATCCGGTTTGAGGCCCCCGTCGGCCAGTCAGTACGTTACAAGTCCATTGTCATCACGGTGAAGGCCTGTGAGCAGAGTGCGTCAGATGAACCGATGGAAGATTCCATTGCCTATCTGGTGATCGACTCCCAACCCCGCGCGACCCCCGGTAAGCCAACACCCATGGCACGGCAGGTTTTCAAGGGATGGATGTATGCATCGTCCCCGGGGCTAAATCCCCTTCAGCACCCTGTCTATGACGTCTGGATGGTGACCTGCAGGGCTTCTGCACCAGTCAATGCATCGGCCCGACCAAAATAGGCTGAGCACTTCAGGGCCTGTCGAAGTCTTTGCTGGTAAGCCTTGCGCGGAACCTCCACGGCCCCGAAACGCTGCAGGTGATTGGTGATGAACTGGGTGTCCAGCAACCGGAACCCGCCGATGATCAGGCGCGCGACCAGATGGGTGAGGGCGACCTTGGAGGCGTCTGTGGTTCGGGAAAACATGCTTTCCCCAAAGAAAGCACCGGCAAGCGAAACGCCATAGAGGCCACCGACAAGCCTGTTGTCATTCCAGCACTCGACGGAATGGGCATGCCCCAGGTCATGCAATTGTCCGTAGAGGTCTTCAATACTGCTGTTGATCCAGGTTTCCGGTCGATCCGGCGCGGCCTCTGCACAGAGGCCTACTACCTGTGAAAACGCGGTATTGATCCGGATTTCAAACGGATCTGACCGGATTTTACGGGCCAGGCGCCGGGGGACGTGAAAGCCATCCAGGGGGAGAACGCCCCTGATTTCCGGGTCGACCAGATAGACACGCTCGTCGGTGCGGGCGTCTGCCATCGGGAAAACCCCGCGAGCATAGCATTCAAGAAGCTCATGTGGACCAAAGCCATCCATGGATCGTCCGGATAGGCCCTAACGGACCTGGGCAAAACATGTCCGGATTTCCTGGACGTAGAGTTCGGGTTGTTCCCAGGCCGCAAAATGCCCGCCCTTGTCCAGCTCGTTCCAGTGAATGATGTTCTTCATGCGCCGCTCCGCCCATTTGCGGGTCGGGCGGAAAATCTCCTTGGGATAGATGCTGACCCCGACCGGCAGATCGAGGTTCGTACTGGCAAAGCTGCCAAAGCTCTCCCAATAGAGCCGGGCGGATGAAGCGCCTGTGGCGGGCAGCCAGTAGAGCATGATGTTGTCGAGGATTTCGTCAGGGCTCAGGGCGTCTTCCGGCGCGCCCTGATTGTCGGTCCATGCCCACATTTTCTCATAAATCCAGGCAGCCTGACCGGAAGGGGAGTCTGTGAGGCCATATCCCAGGGACTGGGGCCGGGTGCTCTGCTGTTTGGAGTAACCGGAATCCTTGGCCTGATAATAGGCCATGGCCCCAAGGGCGGATTGCTCGCGGGGAGTCAATTTCGACATGTCGCCCAGGTCTTCGGCGTCCGGGAAGACCAGTGGCATGTTGACGTGTATGGCGACACAGCCTTCAGGTTTGAGGACTCCGATCCCGGTGGTCACGGCGGCCCCCCAGTCACCCCCTTGGGCGACCCAACGGTCATAGCCCAGACGGCCCATCAGTGTGGCCCAGGCCTTTGCAATCCGCTCGACACCCCATCCGGTGGCCGAGGGGCGCTCCGAAAAACCGAAGCCTGGCAGGGACGGTGCAATGACGTGAAAGGCGTCTTCGGCCTTGCCGCCATGCGCGACCGGATCGGTCAGGGGGCCGATGACTTTCATGAACTCCATCACCGACCCGGGCCAGCCGTGGGTGATGATCAGGGGCAGGGCGTCGGGGTGTGGTGACCGGACATGCAGAAAGTGGATGTCGAGCCCGTCGATCACGGTCTTGAACTGACCCAGGGCGTTCAGCTTCGTCTCGGCGCGGCGCCAGTCATAGCTAGTCGCCCAGTGACGGCAAAGCGCCTGGACCTGGGCAAGGGGTGTCCCCTGGGTCCAGTCGCCGACCGTTTCCTTTTCGGGCCAGCGGGTGGCGGCCAGCCGCCGTCGCAGATCTTCCAGTTCGCTCTCTGGCACCGAAAGGGTGAAGGGTGTGATCGCTTCGGTCATTTGGGCCTCCCCGGGCGCATGTCTTGGATCAGTCGCTAGACCGAAGGTTGGTCCTTCATCCAGCGTTCCAGCCAGTGGATGTCGTACTTGCCGCTCAGGATATCGGGCTGGGTCAGGAGTTCCTGGAACAGGGGGATTGTGGTCTCGATCCCGCCGACCACCATTTCCCCGAGGCAGCGATTGACCCGGGCTATGCACTCTTCCCGGTCGCGACCATGGACGATGAGCTTGCCGATCAGGCTGTCGTAATAGG
>CAIYSH010000279.1 GCA_903928755.1 uncultured Alphaproteobacteria bacterium
CTCGATAGGCAAAGCGCCGGGACGACGCAAGATGAGCTTGCGCGGATGCCTGGAGGATCCCTGCAGGGACAGATCCGGGTCAGCACCATCGTCACCATGCGCTGGGTCGTTCTGGGGGGTCAACTCGCCGTATTGAGCCTGGCCGTTCTCGGATTCCGGTTCAATGCGCCCTTCGCGCCCTGTCTGGGATTGATCCTGATCGGGGCCTTTGCCAACGCCCTGACCGTCCTGTCATCACCCCGCAGCCGGATCGCAGGGCCGTGGGAAAGCGCAGGCCACCTGACCTTTGATGTTCTGCAGATCGCCGGCATGCTCTACCTGACGGGGGGCATCGAAAATCCTTACTACATCCTGCTGATTGCGCCGGTGACCATGGCCGCCGCCAGCCTGCCGCTTCGGCAGATGATCCTTCTGGCCGCAATCGCAACCGGGATCACCATCCTTCTGGCCCTGAGCCATCTGCCCCTGCCTTCCGGGCCCGGCTACGTCACCCGATTGCCGCCGAGCTACGTGTTTGGGGCCGCCCTCGCCAACCTTTTCGGCCTGCTTATCATCGGGGGCTATGTACGCCACGCCGCCACTGACTCAGCGCGGATGGGCTTGGCTCTGGACCTTACCCAGGCGATTCTGGCCCGGGAACAAAGGCTGTCGGCACTTGGCGCGCTCGCTGCAGCTGCCGCACACGAGCTTGGCACCCCCCTCGCCACCATGGCCATCGTCGCAAAGGAACTGGCTCGGGATGCGGTCACGGACTCAGTCCGTGAGGATGCGGAACTGCTGGTGGCCCAGGCGGCGCGATGTCGGGAAATCCTGCGCCGGTTGACCAATGCACCGGACGCGGCATCTGATGAGGTGCACGACCGCATGACCCTTCTGCAGTTGCTGAATGAGGTTCTGTCACCTCATGCCGCGGTCAAAGGGGTCCGGATCGAAGCGATTGTCGCGGGCGCTCCGAATGTCAGGGCGCCAGACATCAGCCGTCGCCCGGAAATGTTGCACGCATTGACCTCCTTCGTTGAAAATGCGGTTGATTTCGCTGGGTCAGAGGTTCTGGTATCCGCCCGCTTTGACGCCGACAGCATTACCGTGGAGGTTCGCGATGATGGTCCCGGCTTCACCCCTGATATTCTGGCAAGGCTGGGAGAACCCTATGTCACCAGTCGCGCCGGTGTGGCGGGGGGGCGGACGGGACACATCGGGATGGGCCTGGGCTTTTTCATTGCAAAGACCCTCCTGGAACGAACAAATGCCCGCGTGAGCTTCATGAATTCCAGATCCGGGGGCGCAGTGGTGTCTGCACGCTGGGCGCGTGAAACGATTGAGGCGAGCCATTTTGATTTTCAGCTTGAGCTTGCGCAATGAAGGTCAAGGGAAATAGGATTCAGTTATGGGTCTCTCCATGTCTTTCCTGACAGGTTTTTTGGAATGAACGACCTTTCTGCCGAAATCAGCGGTTTGACCGACAGGACCCTGCTCGTCCTCGATGATGATGCGCCCTTGCGCACCAGGCTGGGTCGCGCCCTCGAACACAGGGGGTTTGACGTGACCATGGTCAGCAGCGTCAGTGAGGCTGTGACCTCGGTCAGGGCGTTCGCGCCCGCCTATGCCGTGCTGGACATGCGCCTGGAAGACGGCAGCGGTCTGACCGTGGTGGAAGCCATTCGCGCGGCACGCCCCGACGCCAGGGTGGTGATGCTCACGGGCTACGGGAATATTGCGACGGCAGTGGCGGCTGTGAAGTCAGGTGCCATTGACTACCTGTCGAAACCCGCAGACGCCGACGATGTGGCCAGGACCCTCCTGGCAAGTGACGGAGCCTCGCCGACCCTGCCCGCAAAACCCATGAGCGCAGACCGCGTCCGCTGGGAACACATCCAGCGGATCTATGAACAGTGCGGCCACAATGTTTCGGAAACTGCGCGCCGCCTGGACATGCACCGACGGACCCTGCAGCGGATCCTGTCCAAACGCGCGCCACGCTAGGGCCCTTGCCAAGGGACGGAAACCGGGCGCCGGCTCAGGTCTCGAGGACCATGGCGGTAACCCCGGCGGAGCGCAGGGCCGCCAGGCGGGCAAACCCGATCAACAAGGCCTTGCGCCGGGCACCCGCCAGGGGCTCTGCAGGCGCTTCCCGCAGGACAGCGCCGCCAAACCCGTCACAGACCAGCAGCCCGGGGCCTTCGGGAAGGAAATCCTGCGGAAATTCAGGCGGAACCGCGAAGGCGAAGCGGTCACAATAGGGCACATACTCCGGCCATTTGCGGTCTACCCGATAGTCTTCCAGGGACGACTTGACCTCGACAATCAGCAGTTCGCCCTTGCTGGACAGGGCCATGAGATCGGCACGGCGACCATTGGGAAGGGTCACCTCCGCGAGGGCAACATATCCAAGATGTGCAAGCAGACGCGCTGCGCCTCGGGTTACACTGGCCGTTATGTCGGGACGGCGAAAAGGCTCAGCAGTCATGGGGCAAACCATGTTCCGGCTTCGTTCCCAAATCAAGGACCGTTTCTAATTCCGGGCTGGGAGGGGGAATTCGAGGCTCGCCACGTCAAATCCCAACTGTTTGATCCGGGCGACCGCCTGGGATTTGGCGGCTGGGGGAAGGTTGGGCTTTTGCGACATCAGCCAGAGGCTGCGGCCATTCGGCGTCGCCAATATGACCCAGCCTTCATCAGCGCGGCTTTCAAGGACCCAGTATTCCAGGGTCAATACCCCCCCGAAATAGGTGATCTTGAACCTGGCATTGGTCTTGGGGTCGATCATGCGGGCCCGGGCGCGCCATTCGGTCGGGGGGGCTGTCAGGGCACCTTTGTGACAGGTCTGTACGACCTGGAAGCCGTTTTCGGTCCTTACCCAGTCCGAGGTTCCACCCTGGCAGTCCTTCTGGATCTTGTTGGGCAGGCGGGCAATTTCGTACCAGCGGCCCATCATCTTTCCGGCGTCCAGGCGCACGGTTGGCGGATTCAGGGCATCCGCCGAAGCTGCCAGTGGGCCCACCGTCAGGGCGAGTGCCAGAGCAAATCTTGGAAGTGTGCGACCACGCATGGGATTTCATAACCCATGAACCGTGTTCAAAAAACGCCCCAGTTACAAAAATCAGGGGCCAGAGACTGATTTCCGGCGGATCTGTCAGGGTTACCGGGGACGGTGATCACTGAATCTGCCTCAAATGCTATTCGTCAGGCACCACGATATGGGGGGCTTCCGGCAGCCTGCGCTCAAACAATCCGATGTCCAGGGGTTGCTGGGGCCGCACGGCCCGCAGTGGCTGGCGGGTAAGCGCCCGGAGTGTCTGGGGATCCAGAGTTTCCTGTGCCTGCACCCGGGCCTTCCGCGCCTGGACATCAACGAGATCGGGGGTCGCCGAGACCGGACGCCAGTAGGTGACCTGCAGGCGCCAGACCGTTTTCGGGCCGGGCGGTGGCGGTGGCCATCGACGGCCATCCTTCAGGATCGGGATGGCAGGGGGCGGCAGCGGGCCGGAGGAGACAAGTTCAAGAAGGCGAACATAACGGTCTTCCGGGGGAATCTGCAGGATCTGCCCAGGGCGGTCATCCTCAATCCGTCCGCGATAGGCGTCCAGGGCAGCCTCCCGGGAGGCATAGGGCGGGCCGAAGGTATCTGTGACGAAGATTACCGGTTCGCCGGCCAGTTGCTCGGCCTCCTTCAGCCGCACGGCGCGACCCTTGGGACCCGCAAGCGCAGTGGAGGCGTCGTGAGCGACGGGATAGAGGACCGAAGACATGACGGGGATCATCGCTCAAAATCGCAGAGACGCCTATGTTCCATGAGATGATTCGTGATGCACGAAGCCAGCTTCCGGATTGGGCACCATGAGCGACCTGCAACTCATCCTCGCCGCTGCCGCAGGTGCGGTCATGCTGGCCCTTTGCACCACCCTCTGGGCCATGTCCCAAAGGGTGCAAAGCCGCGCCAGGATCGAGACGTTAAGGGCCGAAATCGCCAGCCTTCGCTCCAGTGCTGAAACCGCACAGGCCTCGGTGGAGGCCTTTGATTCAACCCTGCTGGCCGTGGAAGACGGCCAGGCCCAACTGGCCTCCGGCGAGGAAAGCCTCATCCTGTGCGGCATGGTTCTGGGTGTAACCGCGCCCGACCCCCAGGGCATTGTGGCCGCGCTCATGCGGGCGGATCCGGACCACACGCGCCGCCTACGCGCCCTGTTTGAGCGCGGCGAAGCCTGTGCCTTCGAGGTCAGGGGTCCTGGCGGAATGGTTGCGGTAGAAGGCAGGGCCGCAGGGGCCCTGGCCTGGCTGCGGCTTTCAGCCGTAACGGGTCAGGATGCCGGTCTGCCAACGGCCTCCAGATTCGCCACCTTCCTGGACGCCCGCCCGACTCCGGCCTGGATTGCCGCAGCGGACGGGAGCCCTGTCTGGGTCAACGGTGCATGGCTGCGCGCTGTGGAAGCCACAAGCCTCGATGAAGCGGCCCTGCGTAAGGCCAGTTTCGACAAGGGCGCCGACATTCTGGCGAGCGAGTCCGCCAATCTGGGTCAGAAGCGGGAAGCCGTTCGGTGGATCAGCTTTGAGGGCCGACGCCGGGCCCTGCGCATCACGGCCCTTCCCCTGGAAGGCGGCGGCGTCGGGGTCTGGACCGATGATGTCTCCGAGACGGAAGAGCTGCGTGAAGCCCTGAAAAGGAACGTCGAGGCCCACGATGAAACCCTCAACCACATTGCCGATGCCGTGGCGATTTTTTCCCAGACCAAGCGGCTCAGCTTTCACAATACAGCCTTTGCAGAACTCTGGGGCCTTGAGCCTGCCTGGCTGGCCGAGCGTCCAACCCATGGAGAGGTCCTGGACCGGCTGAGGCAGCGTCGGCGACTGCCGGAAACAGCCGACTATGGAAAATGGAAGGCCGCGGAACTGGAGCGCTATGAAAGCCTGGGGTCATCGCCAGATGATCTCTGGAGCATTCCAGATGGCCGGACACTCAAGGTGGTCCGCCAACCCCATCCCCTGGGGGGTGTCGTTCTCCTGTTCTCCGACATTACCGGGGAGCTGAGGCTCAAGGCCCAGTACAATTCCCTGATCCAGGTGCAGCAGGCGACCCTGGACAAGCTGAACGACGCTGTCGCTGTTTTCGGCTCCGACGGCCGTCTGCGTCTGCACAATGAGGCCTTCGAACGCTTCTGGAACATTACGGCCCATCAGATCAGCCTGGCCCACGACTTCGAGGGGGTCGTCGAACTCTGCATTCCACGCCTCCATGACCAGGTCTTCTGGCGGGAGCTCAAGGGCCGGGTTGCCGACACCGATCCGCAGGCGCGGGCCCCCATGTCAGGGGAAGCCAAGACTTCGGACAGCCGGATCATTGTCTACCAGTCGCGTCCCCTTCCGGACGGGGCGACCCTCATCGCCTTTGGCGATGTCACCGATGCCCGCAAGCTGGAAAGCGCCCTTGCCGACCGCTCCTCCGCCCTGGCCGAAGCTGAACGGCTGAAGCGGGACTTTGTCGGCAATGTCTCCTATGAGCTGCGGACACCGCTCACCACCATTATCGGGTATTCCGAGCTGCTGGAACGGTCAGGAGACGAGCTCTCGGCCCGGGCGCGCGGGCATGCCACTGCCGTGCGGCAGGCTGCCACCCAGCTGGCCCGGTCCATAGACGATGTTCTGGACATGGCACAGATCGACGCCGACGAAATGGCCCTGGACCTCGAAGACGTCGATGTCAGTCAGTTGCTGCGGGACAACAGGGCCAGGTGGGTCCTTGAAGCGGAAAAAGCCGGGGTCATCCTGTCCATCGCCACCGCCGATGATGTCGGCCTGATCCGGGGCGATGTGAAGCGGCTGGGCCAGATTCTCGATCATCTCACCGAGAATGCCCTTCGCCAGACGCCGGCCGGGGGCCTGGTCACACTGAGCGCAGACCGCACTCATGGCGAGGTGCAGCTCAAGGTTACCGATACCGGTCGGGGCATCCCCTATAACGTTCAGGCCCATATTTTCGACAGGTTCATCGGGCGGGAGCGTGGCGGACCCGGTCTGGGCCTGGCTTTGGTCAAGTCCATGGTCGAGCTGCACGGAGGATGGGTCGCCCTGGAAAGCGCGCCCGGTGCCGGGGCAGCCTTTACTTGCCATCTGCCCGAGAGCGCGCAGGGCGCAGCCGGGCATCCGGAGTTGAGCTTCTAGGTTCTTGGGTCGACTCGCTGAAGCGCCGCTTCTAGGTCTTCAGCGAAGTCGGCGACCGTCTGATAACGGCCCGCTGGGTCAGGCGCGGTCGCCCTGGCGATAACGGGCGTCAGAGCGGGGCAGCGGTCAGAGACTTCGCCAGACGGCGGATCAAGCAACACCCCCATGGCGCGCCCGAGCTGAAAGACCATGGTCCGGGAATCTAGGCTTGAGCCCCGGCGAAACTCCTCGGGCGCCATGAAACGGGTCGAGCCGAGGGTTCGCGGCCCATCCAAGATAAAGGGCTGCGGACGATACTCATCGACATCGATCAGCCAGATCCGATCGCTGTAGAGCAGGTTGCCGTCATAGAGATCGATGGAGACAAACCCGGCCGCCTCTATAGCCTTATGGGCATCGATGAGGTCGCTGATCGCCCGGAGAACCTCGGAGAGCGGCGCAGCGGCCATCCGTCTGGAACCCCGCAGGGGCGCAGCGTCCACCCAGGGGAAGACCAAGATTGGCCCCAAGTCGCCATCTAGACCTTGGATCAACGGAATAAGGGTTGGGTGCTGAACCCTTGAATGGACAGCCAAGGCGCGGCGCTGGCTGGCCAGGCCGCGATCATCAACCGCAAATTTGATGAAATATCTGTGGACGCCGCACGCATAGCCCAGGCCGCGGCAACCAAACTCGCCATCGCCGAGATCGGCGAAGACAGAGCCCGCTTCAGCCAGATAGCCCCGAACATCGCCGGGGATCGCCTTGAAGGGCAAGGGTGGCGGGCGCTCAAACACCTTGGACGTCCCTCTAGGTTTCCAGGGGCGCTCAGGGTTGAAGCGCTGCAGGACATCCCGCAGCGCTCCAAGGCCTCTTTAGTGCTGGCTTTCCGGCAGGCGGACGACAAGACCGTCCAGAGCGTCAGTCACCTTGATCTGGCAGGCCAGGCGGCTGTTGCCTTCGACGTTCTCAGCGAAGTCGAGCATGGATTCCTCCATGGCAGAC
>CAIYSH010000280.1 GCA_903928755.1 uncultured Alphaproteobacteria bacterium
CTTCGGCTTTGTCGAATACAAGACACACGCCAAGCTCTCGATTGTCGTGCGCAAGGAAGGCGACGCCCTGCGGACCTATTGCCATTTCGGTACCGGCAACTACCACCCGGTGACGGCCCGCATCTATACGGATCTGTCCCTGTTTACGTCCGATCCTGCCATGGCGCGGGATTCTGCCCGTCTTTTCAACTATATAACCGGATATGCCAGACCTGATACACTCGAAAAGCTGGCATTCTCACCCTTGACCATGAAGCCCGACCTGCTGGGTCTCATTCACCGTGAAGCGGAAAATGCCCAGTCAGGGAAACCTGCAGCGATCTGGGCCAAACTGAATGCCCTCGTTGATCCAGAAATCATTGATGCGCTTTATGCGGCAAGTCAGTCAGGTGTCCAGATTGAGCTGGTCATTCGGGGTATCTGCTGTCTGCGTCCCGGCGTGAAAGGTCTTTCCGAGAACATCAAGGTCAAGTCGATCGTCGGCCGTTTCCTTGAGCATTCCAGGATTGTGGCCTTTGCCAATGGCGCGCCCATGCCATCGCCGGAATCACGCGTCTTCATCTCGTCTGCCGACTGGATGCCCCGAAATCTCGATCGAAGGGTCGAAGCCCTCACCCCGGTTGAAAATCCGACCGTTCACCAGCAGGTCCTGCAACAGATCATGGTCGCAAACCTCAAGGATGAGGCCCAGAGCTGGTCACTCGATCCCAATGGGGGATATGCCCGCGATCCTTCCTGGAATCATCCCGGGGCTTTTTCTGCCCATGAGTATTTCATGACCAATCCGAGCCTGTCCGGCCGGGGTCAGAAGGTGAAGGACATGCCTCGGGCGATTGATCATGTGGCCGCGCGCGCCTAAAGCTCTGTCCTATTGGCAGCTTCATCAAGCCTTGGCCTTCTAGGAATACATCGTGCCGCCCAGCCGACGACAGGCCGCCGTCATTGATATCGGCTCGAATTCCGTTCGCCTTGTGATTTACAGGCTGGAAGGGCGGGCGATCTGGACCCTGTTCAATGAAAAGGCCCTGGCAGGACTTGGGCGAGATATGGCGTCGACGGGATGCCTGTCGGTTGATGGCGTCGAAACCGCGTTGAGGGCCATCCGGCGGTTCAAAATCGTTCTGAGTGGCTGGAATGCCGATGATGTTTCCGTTGTCGCTACGGCTGCAGTCCGGGATGCCCAGGACGGTCCGGATTTCGTGGCAAGGGTCAGGGCAGAAACCGGCCTGGGCGTAAGGGTTCTGACGGGCGAAGAAGAAGCCCGATATGCGGCCCTGGGTGTCATTGCCGGGCAGCCCACCGCCCGTGGCGTTGTCGGGGACCTGGGCGGTTCGAGCCTGGAACTCACGCCGCTGGTTGCACCACATGCCGGCATTACCCTGCCTCTCGGACCATTTGCCCTTGGGGCCCCCCGATCCATTGATGTCGACAAGGTCCGCCGGAAGGCTGACGCAGCACTTTCACCCCTGGCCCAGATCTACACCACCCAGGAGTTCCATGCCGTTGGCGGTGCCTGGCGGAATCTCGGCCTCCTGCACATGGCCATGTCCGACTATCCTTTACATGTGGCTCATCAGTACGAAATGAGCCGTTCAGATGCCATAGATGTTGCCCGCTTCGTTGCCAGGCAGTCGCGGACATCCCTTGAGGGGATTGAGGGTCTCTCCAAGAAACGCTTTGATACCCTCCCCTATGCTGCTGTGGTGCTGGAAACCCTGATAGAACGGCTGTCGATCCAGAAGGTCGTGGTCTCTGCCTTCGGACTTCGGGAAGGCCTGCTGTTCGAGGCCATGACCCCGGAAGCTAGGCTCAACGATCCGCTCATCGAAGGCTGTGAGGCCCTGACCGCCGGCCCCGGGCCTTTTTCCGGATTGGGCGCGCCCCTCGAAGATTGGTTGACCCCCGTCTTCCAGGCGCTTGAAAACCTGTTTGGCAACAGGGATCCCGTTCTGATCGCAGCCGCCTGCCGCCTTGCAGACCTCGGTGCCCGCCTACACCCCGACCACAGGGCCGACCTGGCCTTTGATCAGGTCCTGCGGGCACCGATTGCCGGCATGTCCCATGTGGAACGGGCCTTCCTGGCCTGCGCGGCCTTCTCACGCCACACATCAGCCACAACCCATCCGGATCAACATATCATCTCCCGGCTGCTGACCCCGGACCGCCGACTTAGGGCGCGGACCCTGGGCGCTGCGGTCCGTCTGGGTTGTGACATTGCCGGCCGGAATCCTGCCCTTCTCCAACACCTGAAGGTCAATCTGACTCCAGACAGACTGACGCTGAGCGCCGATCCAGGCTGGGGTGACATGTTGTTGGGTGAACAGACCCTCAAACGGGCGGGGACACTGGCACAGGTGCTTAGGGTCCGGCTCGACGTCTTCTAGGGAGTTCCAGTATGCAGCTGCTCATAGGTGCCCAGGCGCTGGATCGCGTGAGACCACGGATTATCGGCCAGCTCGCCGATCACGAGATTGTAACCCTGGTCTCGCCGGGACACTTTGAGTGCAATGGGCGGAGAGTCACCGCCGACCAGCTTGATCCGGAGGTCATCTGGTCAAGCCTGGACCTCTATCAACAAGGCATGCCTCCAGACCTGCTCCGGACTGTCCTCAAGGGGTCGAAAGGACAGTGGATGCAGACCTTCAATGCGGGCCTTGACGCACCGGTCTTCCGCTCGATCATGGAAAAGGGGGTCAGGATCACCAAATCTGACGCCCAGTCGGTTCCGATTGCAGAATACGTTGTCGGTCACGCCATCAGCCTGCTTCTACCCATTGCACAGCAGGCGGATCTGCAGGCCCGCAAGGTGTGGGCCCCCACCCCCTACAAGGAAGTCAGCCAGACGCGCTGGACGCTCATCGGCTATGGCGCGATCGGCCAGGCTGTGGCCCAGAGGGTCAGGGCCTTCGGCGCCCATATTACGGTGCTTCGCCGTCAGGTCGTTCAGGACCCACTGGTCGACCAGGTCCTGGGTCTTGATGCGCTGGGTGCCGTGTTGCCCACGACCGATGTCATTGTCCTGGCCTGTGCCCTGACAGAAGAGACCCGCAACCTCGCCAATGGGTCCTTTTTGAGTGCGCTCAAGCCAGGTTCCATCCTGATCAACATAGGACGGGGCGGGCTGGTAGATGAGGCGGCCCTCAGGGCAGGACTTGAACAGGATCGCCCGGCTCATGCGGTACTGGATGTATTTCAGACCGAACCCCTGCCTGTGGAAAGCTGGATCTGGAACCATCCCCGGATCAGGGTATCCGCCCACACGTCCAATTCCGGCCAAGGCGTCCTGGCCCGGGGGGATGACCTGTTTGTGCGGAACCTGTCCCGCTATCTGGCCGGCAATGTCCTGCTAAACGAAGCCTCGAACTCAGAGGTCGGCCTCTAGTTCGAGCGCCCCGGTCCTGTCACGGAACAGGCCTAGGCCTGTTGTTCCAGGCCCAGCAATGCCGCATCAGCCCGGGCCTGAAGGACGCTTTCCTGGTGCTTGAGATAGACCGCAGCAGCCAGGAGGATAGCTAGCCCCAGGGCCAGGGTTACCCAGGCCAGCACCCCGGCCATGCTGTTGAAGAGCCCCCCAAACCCATAGGCTCCGTATCCAACGGCAGCGGCCCAGAGCACAGCACCAAGTCCGCTGAAGGCCATGAACCGGCGAAAGGGCATCCGGTAGATACCCGCCAGAATGGATTGATAGACCCGCAGGACCGCGACAATCCGACCAAACAACAGGATCTTGCCCCCATGAAACCGGAACAGGTATTCGCCCAGTCGCATCCGGGCCGCATTGAGCCCCACATGATGGCCGTGACGCATGAGCATGGGATACCCACCCCGTCGTCCGATCCAGTACCCCACCATCCCCCCCAGGCTCGTTGCCAGGGCTGAAAGAAGGACAATGGCAGTCAGATCCAGCCTGTGGGTGTGCTGGGCATAGATTGCCGCTGCAATGAGGGCGGCCTCCCCCGGAAGGGGAATACCAATGGTCTGGAAAAAAATCAGGCCGAAAACAGCCACATAGCCATATTGGGCTACGAACTCGGATAAATGGATGATGGTCAATGGGGGTCTCTCAGATCTCGCCCGTGATCCTACAGCCTGGCGCGAGAGAAATCACGGCAAGTTGCAGGTGTTTCAGTCCTGACGGCATGTCGCTGGACTTCGCACGGAGACGGATGTCCATTCCCGCACAGGCCTGGGTCAGGAACAGCCCCTGAAATACCAGGGGGGTCAGCGCCGGACCAGGGACAGTTTTCATCCAGAGCCCCATCTGCGCAACGGGGTTTTGACTTCAGGTCAGACCGTATCGGCCCTTGGTGCCCGCCTGACCTCGACAACTCGGACCCGGGTTCCATCCAGAACCAGGGCCAGTTCGCCACGTTTCAGGCGCAGGGCATCCTCTCCGAAGGCCTCACGACGCCAGCCGACCAGGGCCGGGGTCGAGGCCTCATCATCATTGGCGATCAGTTCGAGATCTGAAACCGTGGCAATAAGCTTCGATGCCACGCCGGCATCTTCGGCCCGCGCCTTCAGCAGCACCTTGAGCAGTTCGACCACAGCCCCAGCCGCCGGTGAGGGAGATGAGCGTGGTTTCTCGATGACCGGTGCATAGGCCTCCGGGTCCTTCAGCGCCTCTCGGATCGCCTCCAGGAGATCAGGGCCGAAACGGGATCCGGAAAATCCCTTGGGAACAGAACGCAGGCGATCAATCTGACCGGCATCCGTCGGAGCCTGGGTCGCCAGTTCGTCGATCGCATCATCCTTCAGAATGCGCCCCCTGGGCTGATCCCTCTGCTGGGCCGTGCGCTCCCGCCAGGCTGCGACAGCCTTGTAGACAGCCAGGTATTTGGCCGTGTTCTTCCGGGGACGCAGGCGCTTCCAGGCATTCTCGGGTTCGACGTCATAGAGCGCTGGGTCGCAGAGATTCTGCATCTCGTCCGTGACCCAGGCCAGGCGGCCTTCTTTTTCGAGGCGCTGTTTGAGCATGGGAAAAAGTCGCGCCAGATGGGTCACGTCTGCCAGGGCATAGGTCAATTGCGCGTCGGTGAGCGGGCGGCGGGCCCAATCGGTGAACCGGCTCGACTTGTCCAGCTCGATCTTCAGCATCTGACGGACCAGGGCGTCATAGGCGATCTGCTCACCAAATCCTGCAGCCATGCCCGCAACCTGGGTATCGAACATCAGCTGCGGCATGGCCTTGAGATTGTGGAAGATTTCCACGTCCTGCCGGGCGGCATGGAACACCTTCTCTATACTTGGATCGCGCAGGATCTTGAGAAAGGGTTCAAGGTCCAGACCCTCGGCGAGGGGGTCTATGACCGCCTC
>CAIYSH010000281.1 GCA_903928755.1 uncultured Alphaproteobacteria bacterium
CGACCTGCTGCGCATCGCGTCCCGCGCCATGGGCGTAGCCACTGAGCGGGACCTGCGGGACTATTTCCGGATGGGTGTGGCCGACACCAAGGCCCGGATCGCCGAACTTCAGGACCTGGGCGACCTGATCCCCGTGGAGGTCACCGGCTGGGACCAGCCCGCCTGGATGGCCCCCGACGCCCAGCGGCCGCGCAAGGTCGCCGCCAACGCCCTGCTCTCGCCCTTCGACAACCTGATCTGGTTCCGCGAGCGGACCGAGCGGGTTTTCGGGGTCAAGGTCCGTCTGGAGATCTACACCCCCGCCCACAAGCGGGTGCACGGCTATTACGTCCTGCCCTTCCTGCAGGGCGAGGCCATTACCGCGCGGGTGGACCTGAAGGCCGAGCGCAAGGCCGGCTATCTGGCCGTCCAGAGCGCCCACGCCGAACCCTGGGCCGATGACTGCACGACGGACCTGCTGGCGGCGGAACTCCACCTGATGGCGCGGTGGCTGGGCCTGGACGGGGTCAAGGTCCGGCCCAGGGGCGACCTGGCCGGGGATCTGGCGCGGGCGGTGGGGTAGGCTCCAATTTGCATTGAGTGCGTCATTGACGTATAGTTATTTCGATGCAGACACGGCCGATCACCGTTGCGGAGACGCACGCCTTCGCGTGGATGGCGGAAAAGATCTGGAATGAGGATGAAAGGGCGGAACTGATTGATCACATTGCCCGGAATCCCGAGGCGGGCGTCGTCATCCCCGGCGGAAGTGGCGTGCGCAAGCTGCGATGGGGCCGGTCGGGTAGCGGCAAACGCGGTGGCGCCCGAGTGATCTATTTCTACTATCGGCCGGACTGTCCGCTCTACCTGCTGCTGGCCTATGCGAAGGCGGTAGCAAGCGACCTGGCGGCGGACGAAAAGAAGGCGGTGGCCGCCTTTGCCACCATGATCAAATCCACGGTGGATTGACGACAAGGAACATGACCATGAGCAGCTTTGGACAGGATCTGATCGCGGCGATGGAAGAAGCCGCCGCCCATGCCCAGGGCAAGAGCAAGGTCGCGCGCATTCATACCATTGACGCGCCCGATGTCCGGGCGCTGCGGGAGGAACTGGGCCTGTCGCAACAGGCCTTCGCCAGCGCCTACCATATTCCGCTAGCGACCCTGAAGGGCTGGGAACAAGGCCGACGCCAACCAGACGCCACCGCCAGCGCCTACCTCGCTGTTATTGCACGCCTGCCCCAACAAGCCCGTGATGTCCTCCTCCCCGCCTGACGGGGCGGTGGACTATCCCTGCATCCATCCGGCCCTTTCGCGCGTAAGCTCCTCACAGACAAAGGACACCCCATGCGCAAACCCCTGATCCTCGCCCTGGCCCTGGCGGCCCTGTCCGGCACCGCCCTCGCCAAGGCACCTGAGCCTGCGAAGAAGATCGACCCCAAGGTCTTCTACAATGGCCGCTGGATCGAGATCGGGCGGCGGCCCATGTTCATCACCAATGGCTGCGTGGCCGGCACCACCGACTATCGCCGCACAGGCGACCTCACCGTCGCCGTGACGGACGGCTGCCGCCGGGACACACCCACCGGCAAGCCGGTCATCCTGCAGGGCCAGGGCACCATCATGGACCCCGGCACCAATGCCAAGCTTAGGGTCCGCTATAACGCCCTGATCACCTGGGACTACTGGGTGCTGGACCGGGCCGACGACTACAGCTGGTTCATCTCGGCTGACCCGACCTTGAAGAACCTCTGGATCTATACCCGCAAGGCCCCGACGCCGGAGGCGCTGAAGGGGTTGATCGGCCGGGCGAAGGCCTTGGGCTATGACACCGACAAGCTGGAGTTCCCGACGCCGCCGGTGGAGTGACGTCCTTCAGCTCAATAGTGGAACCTGCACTGCGCGATTTCCAGCTGCTGCTGGGGCGCGCTGCCTGAGACGCGATAGACCAGCCGGTCCTCAAGGGTGATCCGCCGGGACCACCAGCCCTTGAGATCGCCCTTCAGGGGCTCGGGCTTGCCCATGCCTTTGAACGGCGTGCGCTGACACTCGCGGATAAGGTCATTTACCCGCTGCAGGGTGTTCTGGTCGCTCGCCTGCCAATGCAGATAATCCTCCCAGGCCTGGTCCGCGAAGACCAGCCTCATGGCTCGATCAGATCGCGCGCCTCGCCTGCGCCGCTGTCCAGCTGCCGGACGGCGTCCAGCAGACGGGTCTGGTTGGCCTTTGTCGAAAGCAAGTGCAGGGTCTCTTCCATGGCGTTCCAGTCGGACAGTGAAACCATCACCACCGACTCCGCCTTCTGCCGCGTCACCACCACCGGCGAATGATCGGCAACCACGCGGTCCATCACCTCCCGGAGGCGCGCGCGGGTATCGGAATAGCTGATCACATCCATATCGGGTCTCCCGATGAATTTATGTACTGATATTCGTACAACAGCAAGGTCGGCGGTCTGACTATAATGCTTTCAAGACTGCATTCATCGAGAGCCAGGCAAGGCAGGGCGTCACGATCACCACGGCGACCGACATGGACCGGGTTCTGCACCAGCAGAGGATTGAACGCCCTCGCCCACGGTCCCTCGCCAGCGACCTGCCTGACGGCGCCATGGCGGCCTTCGGCGGCAAGCCCTGGCTGAAGCTGGGAGACCGCCTGCACCTCTGGACCCCCGGCGGCTATGCCGACCGCATGGCCCTGCCTGCACAGGACATCGAAATCCTGACCCCGGCTGCAACCCTGGCTGTCCTTCGGGAGGGTTACCGGCCACAGGTGGATGCATCGCAATCGGCAGTCCGCCATGGCGATTGAGGCGTGCGGCTTTCCAGAGGGCAGCTCCCTCGATGGCCAGAGGGTGAAGGCGGCCTGGTTCCACGACTCCTATCGCGCCCCGTTGGGCAAGGACCACAGGTCCATGGCCGACATTTTCTTCGCCCTGTTCGGTCACAATCCGGCATGGGTGAAGGCGGTGCTGCTGACCCGCAACCGCATCGCCGCCGCCTGCGGGCTCGATGTGCCAGAGGCCTCGGACATCCAGAATCCGGTGCAGAAGGCCAGCTATCAGATTGGCGACCTGATCGGGCCGTGGCCTATCTTCTCGCTGTCGGAAAACGAACTGATCGCCGGACGCGACAACAGGCATCTGGATTTCCGACTGGTCCTGCTCCGCGAACAGCGCGGCGGACAATGGAGTGTGGTCGTCTCGACGGTCTGCGAAGTGCACAACCTCTTTGGACGGATCTATCTGTTCTTCATCGTCCCGTTCCACAAATGGGGTGTGAAGCACTTGATGCTGAACGCGGTTCGCGGCGGGAGGTTATGAGAGGGCGGCGCCTTCGGGATTTGTAGTGATGTCACGATGTGCACTGACCTCCAGTCTGGCCTACAGAGCTTCAGGTTTCGGAAACTGCATACAGTGTCGTCGTAATTCCTGGGATTCCCGACGCCGCCGGTGGAGTGAGGGGGGCGGGCGCATCCACCTATCCAA
>CAIYSH010000282.1 GCA_903928755.1 uncultured Alphaproteobacteria bacterium
CTGCAAGGGTTTCAGGTCAACCATCCTGCGCTCTGACGGTGATGATTGTAGCGGCAGCAGGGCCATGAGCAGGGCCTGACCCTGGGCGTTGAAGATCCTCAGGTCGGCCTGGTCTGCTTCCTGCAGCCTGACCAGGACCTGGGGCGGCACTCCTATCCTTTGCAGGGGCGCGCCGGCGACCACAGGCAGGGGCGCCCTGTAGGCGTACGAGGCCTCAAGCGCATCATCAGCCGCCAAAGACGGAGAAGAGACCAGCAGGAGCCCCAGTGCGATTCCCAATCCATTAGCTTTCATTGGACTTGATCCTTGCTGGAGGCTGCAGGGGGCAGGGGCGCGAAATAGCCAGTTATCAGCATCAGGACGCCGACCGCCATGAAGGTCACAACCCGCTCTCCACCGCCGGCATTGGCCAGGTCGATCAACAACAGCTTCACGACGACCAGGGCCAGAAGGCCAGCGCCAACCAGCCATAGGCTGCGCTGCAGCCGCCTATGGGCCAGGACCATCAGGGCCAGGGCCAGGCTGGTCCAGAGGATGGCAAGTCCGGTCTGGACGATGAAGTTCTCAGTCAGGCTTTTCCCGGTCCAGGGCACGTCGAGATAGTGATGTGCGATGCGCAGCCAGACGGTGCTGGCCATCACGAAGGCCATGAGGGCCAAAGCGCCTAGGGCCATGCGGGACTTCAGCCAGTCCGACCCTTCAGCACCCTTGGCCAGGACTGTCCGACGCCAGAGCACCATCGCCGCCAGGCCAATGCCCAGAGCCAATTCCAGAGGATTGATCAGGGGAATATAGGGCAAGGGCGCTGTCCGGCCGGAATCCAGCAGACTGGCCCCAAGCCCGCCCAGGAAAATGAGGACGGCAAGCGGAATGGCCGCGGTCCAGTAATAGGCCTGTCCGTGTTGCTTCAATGGCCAGATCCCCGAGCCCCGGTTCGCTGTCGCCGTCAGGCCAGCCAGTACCAGGCTGGCGCTGAACAGCATGATGACCCCCGCCCAGGACGTCCCCCAGAGCTTGCCCTGGTCTATGCCCAGGACGAGGCCGTCAGCCAGCCAGAGGGTCAGCATCCAGAGGCTGCCAATGTGGACTCCCCTCCGCCATCCTGCGCTGGCCTGATCGTCCCTGTCGCTGGCGTAGAGGGCCGCGAAGTGAGCGCCCAGGGTCACCAGCCATAACAGCAGATCGGGCATGTAGAGGACATGCTCGCCGGCTCCCATCTGACGGACCAGGACAAGGACGATCGGCAGGAGCGTCAGGTGGGCCGGCCAGGCAGCCACCCGCCATTTGACCCGCCGCCCGAATTCCGCGGCGAAAGCGGCGCTGACCACAAGACCTGTCATGAACAGTAAGCGCTGGAGGCCGTCAGAAAAGACAGCCGCTGGCACACCGTCAGCCTGGAGCGCCGGGATCTGGCGGCCTGCCTCCAGCCCGAGCGCGATTGTCCAGAAGCCGAACCCTGCCAGGAAGGCGGGAGTGGCCAGTTTGAGCTCAGCGGCGGAATAAGCCCTGGCGAAGCCTGAACCGCTGTGTGGCAAGGGCTGGCGAAGCCACCAGGCTACGGCCAGCAAGGGGCCTGCGATCAGAACGGCGCCCATGAAGGCCGGGTTGAGGAAGGCCAGGGCGGACGGCTCTGCATTCAGGGTCGACAGGAAAACCAATGCGGCGACGATCATCAGCACCAGACCAAACGCTCGGGGCATCCAGCGGGCTTGCCGACTTCCGACCCAGAAGGCGCCTGCGCCCTCCAGGGCCCAGGCCGACGAGGTCCATTTGGCGCCCAAGGCAAGGGGGATGGCGAGGGTCAGGAATCCCAGGGCGATGGCCAGCAGGCACTCGGCCAGCAGCGGGTTCTGACCATAACCCTTGCGCCGCGCGAAGAAGACAAGGGCGAGATAGGCTGCACCAAACCCAAGGGCGGAATAGGCGCTGCCCATTTCCATGTGACGAACCAGACCCACCTGCAGGCCGAAGCCGACAAGGGCCGGACCAAAGAGCAGGGTGCTGTCCACAAAGCTGGTCAGCCGGCCGGCCGTGTTCCTGGCATAGAGCAGGGCGGCGATGATGTAGTTCAGCACAAAGCCGATCAGGAAGGGCTGGGCTATCGAATACTCCGAAGGCTTGTAGCTGAGCACGCCCCAGGCCGTCGCCACCCCGAAGGTGGCGAAGAATCCTACGAGGTTGACCAGTCGCCAGGCCCGCAGGTGGGCGATGGCCAGGACCGCCAGGTTCAGCACGGCGTAATAGCCAAACAGGATGAGGCTGTTGCCCGACCCATCGGACAGGAGGATGGGAACCGCAAACCCGCCAACAAAGGACGCAAGGGCCAGGGTCTGGGCGTTCTGCAGTATGGCCAGGGCGCACCCGAGGGCGCAGACCACCACCATCAGGCCGAACGCCGCCAGTGGCGGTATGACGTGGAACAGTCGCGCTCCGGCAAACAGGGCCAGATAGATTGCCGCTATGCCTGTGCCTTGCAGAGCCAGGGCGAAGGCGGGGCGGCTTTCCCGGCGCGAATAGCCGAAGCCCAGTAGGGCGACGCCTACCAGGGTGACCAGGGCCAGGCGCAGTTCCACCGGGAAAAGGTCGTGCTGGGCCGCCCAACGGGCCAGGAAGGACAGGCCGATGAACAGGATCACCAGGCCCGCGCGGACAATGGTGTTGCCGCCCAGCAGCCATGTCCTGGCCGCCGCGAAGGCGGCGTCAAACGCGCTTTCCCTCACCGGCGGCGGGCTACTCTCCTGCAGGACGGGCACCGGCTCCCGGATCATTGCGGGTGCTGGCTTCGATGGTGATGCGGCAGGTCGGATGGCCTCAGGGGAGGGGACAGTCTCGGGGGGTGCCTGGTCCGGACCTTGTCGACGCAAGGCGGCCTGCGCCTCTTCCTTAAGGATCGACCGGATTTCTGTCTGGATGGCGCGCCTGAGTCCCACACCGACAGGGCCGCCCACAATGGCGCCGACCACCAGACCGGACATTCCGAAGTCGCCGGCGATCCAGCCCAACAATGCTCCGCAGACAACGCCATGCCACATCATGATTTCGCCACCCCAATTCCTGGGTAACAGGTTAGCCTCGCAACCTGATGCTGAGAAGTGGAGATGGCTCTCCCTGTCCAGCCGCCCGGCAGGGCAGATGGCTCATGGCGCAATTCGAGGGTTCTTCGTCATTTCCGCAGCCGGCGAGAGGCGTTTATGGTCAGAATGACCCAAGGAGGTGCCCATGCTCGCCCTGAGACCAAACTGCGAATGCTGTGACCGGAACTTGCCGCCGGAGAGCCCCGACGCCCGGATCTGCACCTTTGAGTGCACTTTCTGCGCCGACTGCGTGGAGACAAGGCTCGGCGGTGCCTGTCCCAATTGTGGCGGTAATTTCAGCCCCCGGCCGATCCGGCCCGCCGCACTTCTCGCCAAGTATCCGGCCTCGACAGAGCGGGTGTTCAAGCCGCGATAGGGCTGCACCCCGGCGCAAACCGCGCTAAGAGCACCCCATGCGCATCACCACAGTCGGCCTCGACGCCGATGATACCCTTTGGCACAACGAGACCCTATTCCGTCTGACCCATGACCGGTTCTGCGGTCTTTTGGCGGACATCACCGACCCTGAAACCGCCAAGGCGCGGCTGTCGGCGGTGGAGCGGCGAAACCTGCGGCTCTACGGCTATGGGGTGAAGGGCTTTACGCTCTCCATGATCGAGACAGCCATGGAGTTGACCCATGGGCAGGCACCCTCGTCGGTCATCCGGGAAATCCTGGCGGCGGGTCGGGAAATGCTCAGCGAGCCGGTGGAGCCGCTTCCCGGCGTGGATCACGCCCTGGCAGAGCTGTCCAAGGCCTACCGTCTGGTCCTGATCACCAAGGGTGACCTGCTGCATCAGGAGCAGAAGCTGGCGGCCTCTGGCCTGGGCGATCTTTTCGCCGCCGTGGAGATTGTCAGCGAAAA
>CAIYSH010000283.1 GCA_903928755.1 uncultured Alphaproteobacteria bacterium
CAAACAGGGCGTTCCGGAAAGGCAGGCTGTCCTCACCGGTCAGCACCGCCAGATTGGGGGCCTGTCCTGGCCAGACCTCAACACCCTGCTGGGCCGGCATGGCCGCAATGACCCGACGGGCGCCGACCCTCAGCGGCCCCAGAAAGGGCGTGGCGTAACCGACACCCAGAACATCGAGGTCACGGGCCCCATCCCAGATTTCCGCGACCTTGCGCGCCGCCATTTCCCGGGCAATCCGCCCGAGTCGTGTCGCGTAGAATTGGCGGAGTTCGAGGACATCACGGCGCATGTCCTAGAGTTAGGCCTAGTCGCGGCAGTTCGCGAGCCTTACCTATGGCCTGCAATTGCAATTCGCCGAGGCTTCCATGTCGATCACCGTCCACCAGTTCCCCTGCCTGTCTGACAACTACGGTTATCTGGTCCGCGATGACGCGACCGGACAGACCGCTTCGATCGATACGCCGGACGCCAAGGCCATCCTGGGCGAACTGGAAAAACTGGGCTGGAAGCTGACCCTGATCCTCAACACGCACTGGCACGCTGACCATGCCGGCGGCAATGAAGAGATCAAGGCCGCCACCGGTTGCCAGATTGTCGGCCCGGCTGAGGTCGAACGCCTGTCACCCGTGGATCGGAAGGTCAGCGGCGGTGATACTGTCGACCTGGGGCAAACCCGTTTTCAGGTCATAGAGTCTGGCGGGCATACCCTGCAGCACGTGGCGTTCCATTCGGCAGCTGACCATGCGGCCTTTGTCGGCGATACCCTGTTTGCCCTGGGCTGCGGCCGGATGTTTGAAGGCACGGCCCCACAGATGTGGGACAGCCTGCAGCGCCTGGCTGCCCTGCCCGACGACACCCGGGTCTATTGCGCCCACGAATACACCGCCTCCAACGCGCGCTTTGCCCTGTCGGTGGATCAGGACCCCGTCCTGAAAACCCGGACAGATGAGATTTTCGACAAGCGGAGCCGGGACGAATGGACGGTCCCGACGACCATAGGAGCCGAGAAGGCGACCAACCCCTTCCTTCGCGCGCCAATGCTGAGGCCCGACCTCGCGCCCCATGAGGCCTTCGCAGCCATCCGCACGGCGAAGGACAACTTCAAAGGCTGATGCCGTCCCGGGATCATGCGCCCCGAATTGGAAGAAGGCCGTTTTCTTCCCCTGAGGCGTTTCCATCTGACGGGAAAAGGCGCGAGATCAATGTCCCCCGGTCGCCGCAATGATGCGCTCTGATGAGGGTCTGCCCGCCAGACCATCCCTGGGCGAAACCGTGACCTGCACTACGCCCCTGCTGACCTCCGCCTGAGGCCTGCGCCCTTCGACCAGGCGCACCTTGCCAATTCTTGCGAGCAGGTCCCGGGAATCCGGACGCTTTGACATCCGGATGATCGCCTCCGCCACGACCATGGCCGCATCGGCCGTAAGGGCCGACGACCCGGGAGAGGCGTCAGCTTCAAAGGGAATCAACCGGCGGGCGGCCCGGGTTGCCCTGGCACTGGCCTGGGCCAGCCGCTCCAGGAGTTGCTGAGGCCCCATCTGTGCCAGGCGGAGGTTCTGGCCTGCGCCCGCCAGGGCCGCCGCCGTTCCGCCTGGACGGTCGTTGGTAAAGAGGGTCAAGCCTCCCAGACGGGTCGCCCGCAGCACAGGCTCTCCGAGATCGTTCATGTAGAGAACATCGCCGCGGGGGGCCAACTGGGGCCGCAGGACCCAGACCTCCGGGTTGTCATCGAACTTCAGGAGGGGCCTGGGCTGGCTCCGGTCGAGGACAAATACATCACCCTCCTGGCTGACATACCGCGCGACGGGCTGACCGGTACGGGGATCCGCCACCGTCGGTTTGCCACCAAACAGGCTATCCCTCAGCGCGCCCGGTTCCAGGGCGCTGGCAGAGGTTGCCAGGCACACGGCACTGAAGGCAGCAACTGCAACCAATTGCCGTGCTGGATATGTCAGAAGTGCAATCATCAGTGCGGGACGGTAAGCCTTGACTTGGGCGGTTTTTGGACCCCCCCGAAAATTCTAGCCCGCCATGTATTGTCCGCCGTTCAGGGACAGGGTCGACCCCGTGACATACCCGGCATGTTCTCCAGCCAGAAAGGCCACCATGTCGGCAATCTCGTCACCCCGGCCCAGGCGCCCGACAGGTATCTGGCCAATGATCGCCGCCAGGACGTTTTCCGGGACAGCCTGGACCATTTCGGTATCGATATAGCCAGGACATATGCAGTTTACGGTTACGCCCTTGCGGGCATTTTCCAGGGCCAGTGCCTTGGTGAAACCAATCACGCCGGCCTTGGCGGCGGAATAGTTGGTCTGACCCATCTGCCCCTTCTGGCCGTTGATCGACGAAATATTGATGATCCGGCCCCATTCGCGCTCGCGCATGCCTTCGATCACGTGGCGGGTCATGTTGAACACCGAGTCCATATTGACCCGGATGACCTCGGACCACTGCTCTGGCCGCATCTTGTGGAAGACGCCGTCCCGGGTGATGCCGGCATTGTTCACCAGGACGTCGACAGGCCCCAGCTCCGCGGAAACCGCCTCTATGGCCCGGGCACAGTCATCGTAATTCCCGACATTGCCCTTGACCACCATGACGCCAAGATCGCGGGCGCAGGCGGCGGCAGCCTCCTCATTGCCGGAATAACCGGCAGCAACCGCCATCCCGTCGGCCTTGAGCCGCTCACAGATCGCACGTCCGATACCCCGGGTTCCGCCGGTCACAAAAGCTACTCTGGCCATGTTGTCGCTCCCTGTCTGTCTGGTTCTGGAATTCCGCCGCGCCTAAAGAGCCTCGATACACATGGCTACACCCATGCCCCCGCCGACGCAGAGGGTCGCCAGACCCTTGCGGGCACCCGAACGCTTCATTTCGTGAACCAGGGTGGTCAGGATCCGTGCACCCGAAGCGCCGATCGGGTGGCCTATGGCAATGGCACCGCCGTTCACATTGACCTTGGCCGGGTCGAGGCCCAGATCGCGCACAACGCAGATGGACTGGGCTGCAAAGGC
>CAIYSH010000284.1 GCA_903928755.1 uncultured Alphaproteobacteria bacterium
ATCGCATGTTTCGTTCCGGTCGCCGTTTCCCGTCGATCGGGATGAGCGCCAGAGAAACAAACCGCTGGCGGAGTGGTAGGGCTTACGAAATGCATATACAATGTAAATGTCATCACGCCGGGATGACAGCGGGCCGGAAAGTCCAGGCCGCCAAACCCTTGCAGCTCGATCTCAAAGGTGGCTGGAGCCTGCCGACTGCGGCATCAGCACCCCTGTATCGCCTTTGCCCTCGCACCGTGGGGTGGCTTCGCGATCAGGTCATTAGGCGCTATTGATGCGTCATGAGTGTTGCTGTCTCGTCCGCGACCGCCAGAGGCACCCTTAAAAAATGGGTGCGGATCTGGTTCAATCGCCCGACCCTTCTGGCTGCAATGGCCTTCGGGGTTGCTGTAGGTCTGGGCCTGATCCTTGCCCCCAATCCCCTGCGCTGGAGCACACGGGCCATACTGTCATGGAATGCCGGCGCCGCCTGGTTCATCATCGCCATGCTCCGCCACATGACCGGTTCCGGGGTTACGCACATGGAGGCGACGGCCGATCGGCAGGATGAAGGCCAGGGCCTGATCCTGGCGGTGGTCCTGATCGCCTGTTCCGCCAGCCTTGCGGCGATTACGGCGGAACTGGGTCTGGCAAAGTCTGCGTTCGGGATCCTCAAGATGATGCATGTCAGCCTGGCCGCCATGACCGTCGCCGTGTCGTGGTTCCTGATGCAGCTGGTCTTTGCCCTGCATTATGCCCACCAATACTATGCTCCGGATGAACAGCCCGGTCCGAGGGGGCGGGCGCGGGGCCTGAAGTTTCCGGGTAACGAAGAGCCCGACTACTGGGATTTCCTGCACTTTGCCGTGGTCATCGGCGCCGCCGCACAGACGGCGGATATCGCGTTCACCTCCAGGTCGCTGCGGCGGATCGGGACCGTCCACAGCCTGATCGCCTTCACCTTCAATACGGTGGTCCTGGCCCTGTCGATCAACCTCCTGGCGTCATTGGCCTGATGGGAGACACGCGCATGAAAGCTGTCTGGTACGAGTCCGCGGGGCCTGCGCGCCAGGTGCTGAAATACGGGGATCGGCCGAGGCCCGAGGCCGGACAGGGCCAGGCACTCATCCGCGTGCGGGCATCTGGCGTAAATCCGTCTGACGCCGGCATGCGCGGCAATGGCCCCATGGCCTATCCCCAGATCACGCCAAACAGTGATGGCGCGGGTATTGTCGAGGCTATCGGTCCTGGTGTTGCCGACAGCTGGCTGGGTCGGCGGGTCTGGTTTTACAACGGTCAGCGTAACGGTCGCGCCTATGGATCGGCCGCGGAATATATCGAACTCGACACCGACCTGCTGACACCCTTGCCCGACCATGTTTCCTTTGCAGAAGGTGCGACCCTTGGCATTCCCTGCATGACGGCCCATCGCAGCCTGTTCCTGTCGGGGCCGGTTCAGGGGCAGACAGTCCTGGTGACCGGTGGCGCAGGTGCCGTGGGGCACTATGCCGTGCAACTGGCGAAATGGGCTGGTGCCCGGGTCATCGCCACAGTCAGCTCTGCGGACAAGGCCGCGCGCGCCACGGCCGGTGGCGCGGATCATGTGATCAACTATCGCCAGGAAAATGTCGCTGAGACCGTGATGGATTTCACAGGTGGTGCCGGCGTCCATCACATTGTCGATGTGGATTTTGGCGGCAATCTCGAGGCCAGTCTCGCCTGCCTGAGGGTCAACGGCTCCATCGCCTATTACGCCACCAAGGGGGCCAGCCTGCCCCAGGTGCCGGCCCTGACCCTGATGCGCCTCAATGCGAAGGTGAGTGGAGTCTATCTGCCGATCTCGCCTCACGAGGCCCGGCGTCGGGCCCAGGCCGACATTGCCGCCTGGATTGCAGAGGTTCCCAGGCAGTTGGCCGTGGCGGCGCGGTTTCCGCTGGAGGACTGCGCCGGTGCCCATGAAAAGGTCGAGGCCGGCGACAAGGCTGGAACCGTCGTGGTCGAGATTGGCGAAGACTGAATGGCTGATCGCCCATGACCGCCCCTGAAGACGCCATACGCGCACGCCGACGCCTGACCAACAAGATCATCTACGCCCATGATGCCCAGAGGCTGAAGCCCTTCCTGGATCCACAGATCAAGGTGATTGTTGGCGACGGCAGCCTGATCCTGGGGGCTCCAGCCCTGCTGGAGGCCTTTGCCGCCCAGTTCCAGGATCCGGATTTCGTGACCTATGTCCGCAGCCCATCAAACATCAGGCTGGACGCTGAGGGTCTCCGGGCCAGCGAGACCGGAACCTGGACAGCAGACTGGCGCGG
>CAIYSH010000285.1 GCA_903928755.1 uncultured Alphaproteobacteria bacterium
ACGTCCAGATGTTCAAGGATGTAAGAAATCTGTTTCCGATCATGGAGGGAATAGCGAGGTCTGACAGGAATGGACGGGTCGTCTATCTTCTGGGTGTCGTGACCTTTTCAAGGGCCTGGTTGTTCAATTGGCGCATTGATGACTATGAGCGTATTGCCAGCCGGATGAGCCAGGTCATTCTGGACGGGGTTGCCGCGCGTCGGGGCGTATTGCCACAGGCCAAGGCAATCGACCTTCTGGGTGAGGGGCCCTGTGAGACAGACGCGCCGGAACACTTTCTTCGTGCTGCGACCCAGCTCATCAATGATGAGGGATATCACGGTGCGTCCGTTGACCGTATTTCGGCCCATCTCAAGGTGACCAAGGGGGCTTTCTACCACTACAACACCACCAAGGATGAACTGGTCCTCGCCTGCTTTCAGAGGACATTTGATCTCCTCTGGCGGGCGATTGATGCTTCTGAGGCAGCGGGGGGCTCGGGCTTGCAGGTCCTGGTTTCACTTCTGACTGCCCTTGTCACCTTGCAGCAAAGTGATGCGCCCCTGCTCCGGACAACGGCCCTGTCGACTGTGCCCATCGAAATCCATGGACATCTGCTGGAGAAACTCCGCCGCGTTACCATTCGTCTGGCATCGATACTTTGCGACGGGATTGCTGATGGTTCGATACGTCCCATTGATACGACGATTGCAGCTCAGGTCATTACCGCAGCCATCAATACCGCATCCGAGCTCAAGTACTGGCAGCCGCCCGACCAGTTGGAAGAGCGGGTCAGTCGGTATGTTGAATCCGTGCTTCTGGGCGTGCTTTAGGCATCTGGCGACAGCTTCAGTCGCAAGGCGTTCAGCCAGGTAGACCCCGAGGCACGCAAGTGCCTCGGGAAATCAGTCTGCCATCAGGCCATGGCCGGCGCAGCATGCCGGATGACCGTTCCTGCGCGGGTGCCAGTATGCTCGTCATTGAGAATGTTCACCTGACCGTTGACCAAGGTGGCCCGGTAACCCTTGGCCCGCTGGATGAAGCGGGGTGCGCCGCCCGGGAAGTCATGGACGATTTCTGGCTGGAGCTGGGTGACTTTTGCCAGATCGAACACATTGATATCCGCCCGCTTTCCGATTTCCAGGACACCGCGATCTTTCAGGCCCATGACCCTGGCCGGGCCCGAAGTCATGCGCCGGATGCCTTCTCCGAGGCTGTAGAGCTTACGGTCCCGGATCCAGTAAGCCAGGACAAACGTCGTCCAGTCCGCATCCATGATTTGTGACACGTGGGCACCAGCATCCCCCAGGCTTGGGAAGATGCGGTCACTCTTGAAGAGATCGCCCAGTTCCCCGAGATCCTTGCAGAACATTCTGAAGTTGAAGAGCCCCTTGCCCTGGGTTTCCTTGGCCACGCGCAGGAAGATTTCTGCGAAGGTCTCGCCTGAACCTGCCATCATTCTCAGAACATTGTCTCCGGCGTCTGCCGTATAATTCGGGGTCTCCGATACGCCGAGATAGTAGATGTCCTTGAGGCCATCCCATTTATCCGTTGAGGCACCCTCTTCAACGAGCTTGGCAAAGATCTCAGGGGTGTTGATGGCTTCGAAGCGATCGGCCAGTTTCATCCTGCGCACCTTGCTCCAGGCCTCTCCCCGGAAGGGCAATTGCCCTTGCAGGCCAAACATTGACCCTGTGCCGCGCACCTGGGTGATCGCCGTCATGTCCCGGTCACCGATCATGCTGTCCAGATAGGAGGCCCCATTGGCACCCGCCCCTTTCTGGTCACCGACACCCCAGCTGAACAGCACGCGACAATGTCCTTCATCCGAAATGGCCTTCAGGAAATCGGGCGAGGCCCCGACGGCCTGCATGACGCCACCACGGGCCCCCACAACTTGGGCAATCGCGATCAGTTCGGAGGGATCAGCAAACGTACCTGGGATGGATCGACCATCAGGGGCCTTGTGCGGCTCATAGCGATTGGTCGAAAATCCGAGTGCGCCGCAATCCATGGCCGTCGCGACAATGTCGCACATTTCCTGGACTTCAGCAGGGGTCGCCTGGTCTGCGAAGGAGCGGTCCCCCATGACATTGAAGCGGACGGCTGAATGCCCGATCAAGCCACCGATGTTGATGCCGGGTTTGATCCCGTCAAGGGCATCGAGGTAGCCGCCGTAGTCTTCCCAGGTCCATGGCAGGCCGCTGAGGATGGCATGTGCAGGAATATCTTCCACGGTCTCCATCATGCTGGCCAACAGGGCGCGGTCTGCGGGCTTGCAGGGGGCGAATGTCAATCCGCAATTCCCCATGAGCGCCGTCGTGACGCCGTGCCAGCTGACTGGGGTCAGGTCCGGGTCCCAGCCGATCTGCGCATCAAGATGGGTATGCAGGTCGACGAAGCCGGGGCTCACCACATGGTCTTTGGCATCAATCTCCTGGCGGCCCTTCCCGGGCACATCACCAATTGCAGAAATCAGTCCATTGTCGATGGCAAGGTCTCCGGGGAACCCCTCGCGACCTGTCCCGTCCACGATCAGACCGCCGCGAATTACGATATCGTGAGCCATCACCATCTCCCGGAATTTGTCGCTTCTATCGACCCCGTCCGGGTCACTTGACGTTGAAATTATCCGGATATGATCAGCTTTTTATGGCCCTTACAAGATACCTTCTGTTCAAATTATTGATGGGAGCTGTCATTTCTGCAGGGGCCTACTGAAGCCTAACCCACAGGCCGCTTCCGGATCAGCCTGCACCACGCGATCCAGATCGATTGAATTGGGTCTGACCAGGATCAGCCAACGTGCTTCGTGGACACCTGCGAAGATGATGAGTGTGCCGTGTACCTGGGATCATGCCATGATCACTTCTTGAGCCTATTTCAGCTCGATGCCTCTAAGATCACCGGATTGACGCCATTTCTCCAGAATATGGAAATACTCTATGGATCCGCCGCCATAGTTAGTGTTTTGAAGATTTCCGGCCTGAATATGGCCCTCATTATTATAGTATCCAGGTGTGCAGGCTTCCTGGAAGGCAACACTTCTGTTAGCTTTTGAAACGATCCTTGATATCCAGTAGTTCTCGGCGTCTCGTGTCGCCTCGACCCTCTGTGCCTGACGACTGCCCGCCTGATCAATTACATAGGCAACATGGGTCGCCTGTTCGATCAGGTTGTGGGGATAGTTGGCCGTAAAGCCACCCTGGACGGAGCCCAGCATGAAGAGGTTCGGAAACTGATTGACCATTATACCATGCAGGCTGCGGGCACCGTCCGCCCAGGCCTGGGTCATGGCCAGTCCACCCCGTCCATGGATGTCGTATCCATTCCGGCGTGTGAAGCCGGTTCCGACTTCAAACCCGGTGGCGAAGATCAGGCAGTCGACCTCAAAGGCCTTGCCCTGGATGAAGACCGAGTTTCCAGAGATCGCTTCGACCCCCTGGCCCTCTGTATCCACAAGGTGAACGTTTGGCCGGTTGAAGGCATCCAGATACTGATCGTGAAAACACGGCCGCTTGCAGAACAGTCTGTACCAGGGTTTCAGGGCCTCTGCTGCCGTAGGGTCGGAGATGACGGAGTCGATCCGGCCGCGGATTTTCTCCATGGTCAAAAAGTCCGCCTGTTCGGCCAGGGCACCCAGCTCGCGTGGGGTCAGGCCTTTGGCGCTTTCCTTTGCTGCCACATTGACCAGATCACGGAAGGCTTCCGTCCACCCGTCCGAGACGAGGTCCTCATCCTGATATCCACCTGACATGAGGATGTTGAAATTATCCATACGCCGGCGCTGCCAGCCTGGCTCCAGGGACCGGACCCAGTCAGCATCAACTGGCCGATCACCACGAAAGTTTACCGCCGAAGGCGTCCGCTGGAAGACAAAGAGTTCCTTTGCCGAGGCTGCCAGATGCGGCACGCACTGGACAGCGGTTGCGCCGGTGCCGATGATGCCTACACGTTTGTCAGCCAGTGCTGAAAGCCCGCCAGTCGTATCGCCGCCCGTATAGCCATAGTCCCAGCGGCTGGTG
>CAIYSH010000286.1 GCA_903928755.1 uncultured Alphaproteobacteria bacterium
CTTTTCGGCATCAGAAGTGGTTCCTCGATCATCAGGCTCCTGTCTTCTGGAACGACATGGGGATCGAGAATGAAGTGATCGATGGAGGGCAGGCCGGCAGAGTGTGGATAGCCCAGCCAGCTGGCCTGGAGCGGTGCCGGCTTGAAGGCCATGACAACCAGTTTGTTCATGTGCGTCGTGCCGCCGAGTTCGATCAGCATGTCCAGCTGATCGTCGGCGATCATCTGAGCCGCGGCACGGTCGGTGATCTCCTTCCTCCAGCGGAAGCCATCCACCATCTCGGTGATACGCTTCTGGAGATTATCCTCTTCCTGAAGATAGTAGGAGTAGCAGTAGATCTCGAAACGGCTCTTGTCATAGTGCTCCAGCAGCGGCAGGGCGAAGTAGGCAACGGGGTGCCCGCGCAGGTCTGATGACATGAAGCCCAGTCGGATCTTCTCCTTTGACGATCTCGGTGCCGGGAAGGTCAGTGGGCTCTTGTCTGCCTGGATCTGGATGGCGTCTCCCCAGAGCTTGTGCTGGGTCAGCAGTTCATGGCGATCCTCAACAGTTCGCACCCGACTGAGATGGAGCAGAAGCGCCGTATGCTTGCCGTTCTCGGCGAACTTCCGGCCCATGTCCTCGAAGGTCGCCAGGGAGTCTGCCGCGTCATAGTCGGCAAGGCGCGTATAGATTTCGGACGCCACCTTGAGCTCTGACGGGTTCAGTTCCATCAGGCCCTCAGCACCCTTCAGGACCCCGTAGGCCTGTTCCAGATATTCCGATTCCCTGGGGCCCCGGGTCCTGCCAAGACTTTCGGCAAGGGCCATGCGATAGGCTGAATTACTGGGGTCAAGGTCGATCGCTTTCTGAAGGTGGATATGTGCGCGGTCGCGGTCCCACTCTGAAATCGTTGTGCCGATCAGGTTGTGCAGCCAGGGCACATCGCCATAGGTCGGCAGGATACTCAGCAGATAGGCTTCCGCCTCCTTCTGGCGGTTGAGCCGCCGGTAGATCATCGCCCTGGTCTCGCAGAGCTTTGTCATACTCGGTGCCGCCGCCAGGGCCTGATCGATGACGGGAATGACCACAAGAGGATCGGCCACATCGCTGGTCAGGTTGATCAGGTCCAGCCAGGCATCCTCGTAGTCGGGCTTGAGTTTCACGGCCAGGCGGAAGCGCATTTCGGCCTTGTCCGGCTCGCCGCTGTTCAGAAGGCCACGTCCGAGGCTGCGCTGGAATTCCGCATTGGTGGGGGTGCTCCGGACCAGCTTGGTCCAGATCTCGACCGCCCGCCTTCCATCCTTCATGTCATTATAGACATTGCCCATATTGATGGGTGCAGAGTTCCCTTTCGGGTCCAGCTTCTGGCACTGGCGAAGGGCGGCCAGGGCTTCCTCGAACCGCGCCAGCCGTCGCAGGGAGACGCCGAGATTGTTCCAGAGGTGGGAGTCCTTTGGATAGACCTCGGTCCCCTGCCGCGCCCACTTCGCCCCGTCCTCGTAGCGCTTCAGCCGCACCATCATGGCGCTGAAGTTGCGATAGACCTGAACGGGTGCCTTCGGGTCCAGGGTCAGCTGCTCTGCCGTCAGCCGGATGCCTTCGTCCCTCTGTCCTCTGGCCATTGCGGCTTCGGCTTCAGCGAACCTCTCCAAGGACATGGGCTTTTCCTGCAGACTTTTATCGGCGGGCGAAGGGCGAACCTGCGCATGATTTCGGGGCACCATGACCGGGTGGCCAGGACGACGCGAAGCGGCAATCTAGTGTGTGGGCCGCGTGGTGCCAACCGTCGGGACCGAATCCTGTTTCTGATCCGCCAGACCTTCCGATTCGCAGGAATCGGGTTTCTGTCATTCAATTGTCACAGGACTGGGGCGTGGTTCCCGTCTGCCCATGGAGATTCGGCGTGCCGCCCCCCTCACGATATACCCTGCCGATCTGGACAGCCCTTGCCAGCGCCGGGGGCGGGGCTCTGGTGATTGCGGCGCTGCACATGATGCATCGCCTGGATATCGAAGCTGCCATGGCCGGTATCATCCTGGTGCTTGCAGCGGGAGCCCTGATCGGATGGGGCGGGGCCTCGGGTATCGGTCTGGGGGAAGATCCAGCGGCACCGGGAGGCGCAGACGAGCTGAGCCGGGAGCCACCTTATGCGGCTCTGGTTGATGCCCTGCCTGACCCTGTCCTGCTGGTTACCGGTCTGGAGCCGGATGATCCGACCGGGCGGCGGTATGTCCTGGCCAATCCTGCCGCCCGAGAGGTGCTCAACCTCACCAGCCCGTCAGGCCTGCTGGTTACAGCCATCAGGGACCCCGATGTCCTGGAGGCCGTCGACGAAGCCCTGTTCGGTCAGGTCGCCGCCAGCGCCCTCTATGATCTGGGGGGCACCCAGGAGCGGGTACTGAAGGCCTTTGCCCAACCGCTTGGCGGCGAAGACGGCGGCCTCAGGACGGCTGTTCTGGTCCTGCGCGATGAAACGGACATCCGCAGGGCTGAGCGCACCCGTGCCGATTTCCTGGCCAATGCCAGCCATGAGCTGCGGACACCGCTCGCCTCCCTGTCAGGCTTCATCGAAACCCTGCGGGGTCATGCCCGGTCGGACGAGGCGGCCCGCGAGAAGTTCCTGGCCATCATGCAGACCCAGGCCGAGCGCATGAGCCGGTTGATCGATGACCTGCTCTCCCTCAGCCGCATCGAGCTGAATGAACATATTGCGCCAGCCGGAGAGATGGATCTGGCCCTGGCCATCATGGATGTGCTGGACTCCCTGGGCCCACTGGCCCGGGAAGGACGGGTCACCCTGACATCAGACATCCCGCCCGTGGGCTGGGCTGTGACCACAGGCGATCGGGACCAGCTGGTTCAGGTCGTCCAGAACCTTGTGGACAATGCCCTGAAATACACGCCGCCTGACGGGGGGATCAAGGTCCGGCTCCGGACCGACCTGAGCGCTGCCGAAGCTGTGGCACCGGTCATGGAAGACAGCTCCCGGCTGTCCCTGCTGACGCCCGATCACGGGACAACCCGATACCTGGTGCTTCAGGTGACGGACTCCGGCCCCGGTATTGCCCGGGAGCATCTCCCCCGTCTGACCGAACGCTTCTACCGGGTCGAGGGGCAGAAAAGCGGGGCGCGTCCCGGTACGGGGCTCGGCCTCGCCATTGTGAAGCACATCATCAATCGGCACAGGGGAGGACTTGCCGTTGAAAGCGTCGAAGGTTCCGGCGCAACTTTCACGGCATATGTGCCCATGTCATGAAAGCCTTCCGGGTTTGTGACGAAACTGTCGTGAAATTGTCGTAGAGCCTCTGCACAGGCCCTTTAAGGGGCTCGTCGGGACGATCGGACTCCCGGGGCCGTGACGGATTTGGAACAAAGCACGACATGCTGACTTGGGTCGCACTCCTGGCGCTTGCCCTGTTTTCCGGGGCGACCTTCTTTGCCGCCCGGCGCAAGGCGCTGGCCTCAGTCGGTGGCCGTCCGGTGGGACTGCATTCCCTTCCTGGATACTATGGCGGGTATGTCGCCATCTGGGTGGCCATTCCGGCCGCACTTGTGCTGCTGGCAGCTGCGGGCTTTGGGGGCCGTCTCGAAGCCGGGCTTCTCCGGGCAACGCCTGCGCCATCAGTCCAGGCCCTTGATGCGCAACAGAGGGACGTTTTCTTCGACGATGCCGTCAGCCTGTCAGAGGGTCGGCAGGCCAGCGAAAGCGTCTATGAAGGTGCCCTTAAGTCGGCTCTGGATTCAGCGGTCGCCAGGGCACGACACCTGAAATCCCAAATCACCTATGGTGCCCTTGCCTCGGCGCTGGCCCTTGCCTGTGCGGGGGCGGGATTTGCCTTTCCCAGGATCCGTCCTGATTTCCGGGCCCGCAACCGGGTGGAGGGCTGGATCGCTGGCCTGTTCATCCTCTGCTCGGTCACCGCAGTCCTGACCACCGTCGGGATTGTCGGATCGCTGATCTGGGAAAGCTGGCGCTTCTTCCAGTCCGTTTCGCCCATAGACTTCCTGTTCGGCATGGACTGGGATCCACAGATCGCCATGCGGGCCGATCAATACGCCTCAAGCGGGGCCTTCGGTGCCGTGCCCCTGTTCATCGGCACCTTCCTGATCATGATCATTGCCATGCTGGTGGCAGCTCCGGTCGGCCTGTTCTCTGCGATCTATCTTTCCGAATATGCCAGTCCTCTGGCCCGGGCCGTGGTGAAGCCCCTGCTCGAAATCCTCGCCGGGGTGCCGACCGTGGTCTACGGTTTCTTCGCGGCCCTGACGGTCGGGCCGTTATTCCGGGAATTCTTCAACGGTATCGGGGCCCTGCTGATCGGTGGCGGCCTGGATGGCCTTGGCCAATACCTCAGCCAGGTCCAGAACCAGATGGCGCTGGTCGCCGGGGCGGTCATGGGGGTCATGCTGATCCCCTTTGTCTCGTCCCTGTCAGACGACATCATCAATGCCGTGCCCCAGTCCTTGCGGGACGGCAGTCTCGCCATGGGGGCCACCCGTTCCGAAACCGTGAAAAAGGTTGTGCTGCCGGCAGCCCTGCCCGGGATCATGGCCGCCCTGCTGCTGGCAGTGTCCCGTGCTGTGGGCGAAACCATGATCGTCACCATGGCGGCCGGGCTTCAGGCCAAGGCCACGATCAATCCCCTGGATACGGTCACCACGGTTACGGTTCAGATCGTCACCCTGCTGACCGGGGACCAGGAGTTTGACAGTCCCAAGACCCTTGCGGCCTTCGGTCTCGGACTGACGCTGTTTGCGGTCACCCTGACCCTGAACATCATCGCCCTGCGTATCGTCCAGAAATACCGGGAACAGTATGACTGAGACCTCCCTTTCTGCAGCCCAGACCCTGCGCAAGACCGTCGAGGCCAGGCTCAAGGTTCGCCATGCCCAGGAAACGCGGTTCCGTGCCTATGGCCTGGTGGCAATATTCATTGCCCTGTCGTTTCTGGCTGTCCTGCTGGGGCGGATCGTGACCCAGGGCTATTCGACCTTCGTGGAATACAGCCTCACCGTGCCTGTCTATATTGATCCTGCACGGGTTGATCCTGCCGATATCAGCGGGGCCAATTTCGATCTGATGATCGCAGATCAGGTCCTGGCCCGACTGGGGATCAAGGACGACGATTTCGGAACCCAGTCGTCCAAGGTCATGGACATCCTGTCGAATGACCTGGGCTTCCAGCTGCTGGAAAAGGTCAAGGCAAGCCCGGCCCTGATCGGCAAGACCGTCACGGTCACCGGACCTGTCCGTGCGGATGGTGCCCTTTACTACAAAGGCGAAATCAAGCGCTCGACCCCGGAGGATGAGCGCAAGCTCGACAATGCCCAGCTCGGCTGGCTCGACAGGATGAAGGCCACCGGCATGGTCTCCTCAGGGTTCAACAGTGGCTTTCTGACCAGATCGGACTCCACCGAGCCAGAGCAGGCCGGTGTGTGGGGAGCTATTGTCGGTTCGACCATGATGCTGTTGGTGACGGCCCTGCTGGCAGTGCCGATCGGTGTTCTGGCCGCCACCTATCTCGAGGAGTTTGCTGCCAGGAACCGGTGGACGGACATCATCGAGGTCAACATCAACAACCTCGCCGCCGTGCCGTCGATCGTTTACGGCCTGCTGGGTCTGGCGGTCTTCATCAACTGGCTGCATGTCCCAAGGTCCTCGCCCCTGCTCGGTGGGCTTGTCCTGGCACTGATGGCCCTTCCGACCGTCATCATCGCAACACGTTCGGCCCTGAAGGCCGTCCCGCCTTCCATCCGTGAGGCCGCCCTCGGTGTCGGCGCGTCTAAGACCCAGACGGTCTTCCATCACGTCCTTCCCCTCGCCATGCCCGGGGTCATGACCGGGGCCATTCTGTCCATGGCCCATGCCCTGGGCGAGACCGCACCCCTGCTGATGATCGGCATGGTGTCCTTCGTTCCCGGCGTGCCTGAGGGCTTCACCGGCGCTGCCACGGTCCTGCCGGTCCAGGTTTTCATCTGGGAGAACGCGTCGGAGCGTGCATTCCATGAGCGGACGGCAGGGGCCATCATGGTCCTGCTGGTCTTCATGATTGTCATGAACCTGGCGGCCATCCTCCTGCGTCGCCGTTTCGAGCGCCGGTGGTGATCCCGATGACAGAGCGAAAACGTCCTGCCCCTCGCCGCATCTACCCATGAGACAAGACATGATCCATCAAAGCGACGAAGGCCCGGGCCCCGCAACGCCCGGTGACGCCATCAAGATCCGCGCCCGCGGGATCAACGTCTTCTATGGTGCCAAGCAGGCCCTGTTCGACGTGTCACTGGATGTGCCTGAAAAATCCGTCACAGCCCTGATCGGCCCGTCGGGCTGCGGCAAGTCAACCTTCCTCCGCTGCATCAACCGGATGAATGACACCATCGCAGGCACCCGGGTCGAGGGTCGGGTCGAACTGGATGGCGAAGATGTGAATGACCGCAGCATCGATCCCGTGGTCCTTCGCGCCCGGGTCGGCATGGTGTTCCAGAAGCCCAATCCCTTCCCGAAGACCATCTATGAGAATGTTGCCTATGGCCCGCGCATTCACGGCATAGCCACCACAAAGCCCGAGCTGGACGCGATTGTTGAAAAGTCCCTGAAGCGGGCAGGGCTCTGGTCTGAAGTCGCTGACCGTCTTCAGCAGCCGGGCACCGGCCTGTCCGGCGGCCAGCAGCAGCGTCTGGTGATTGCCCGCGCCATTGCCGTCAGCCCGGAAGTCATCCTGATGGACGAGCCTTGCTCGGCCCTTGATCCGATCGCCACGGCCCGGATCGAGGAACTGATCGATGAGCTCCGCAATCAATACTGCATTGTGATCGTCACCCATTCCATGGCTCAGGCGGCACGGGTTTCGCAGAAAACGGCCTTCTTCCACATGGGCAAGCTGGTGGAGGCCGGCGCGACCGGCGACATCTTCACCAATCCCCGGGATGGTCGCACCCAGGACTACATCACCGGCAGGTTCGGTTAAGGACGCAGCTATGAACGAGCATATCGTCAAGTCCTATGAGGACGAACTCAACGCCCTGACGGCGGAATGCGCCCGGATGGGGGGGCTGACCGAGGCCCAGGTGGCTGACAGCCTGGAAGCCGTGATCCGCCGTGATCAGGCGCTCGCCGAGCAGGTCGTCGCCCGCGATGAGCGGCTGGATATCCTGCAGGCCGATATCGAGCGCAAGGCCATACGGCTGATCGCCCTGCGCCAGCCCATGGCCAATGACCTGCGGCGGACCGTGGCGGCCATGAAGATCGCCAACAATCTCGAGCGGTGTGGGGATCTCGCGAAGAACATTGCCAAGCGGACCATGGTGCTGGCGGAAGCTGAGCCCATGGCTGCCCTGACCCGCTCCATTGAGCGGATGGGTCGCCTGGTCTCGGGCCGGCTCAAGGATGTGCTGGACGCCTACACCGCCTCCAACCTTGAGCGGGCCCTGCAGGTCTGGTCCCGGGATGACGAGGTGGACGAACACTATAACAGCCTGTTCCGGGAACTCCTGACCTACATGATGGGCGACCCCCGGACGATTACCGCCTGCGCGCATCTGTTGTTCGTCGCCAAGAACATGGAACGGATCGGTGATCACGCCACCAATATCGCCGAGATCATCCATTACGAAATCACCGGCGACGAAATGATGAGCGTCCCCCGTCCCAAGACGGACGGCCTTACAGTTTAGCCCTGAGGCAGATTTCAATGTCGCCGCGAATTCTTGTTGTCGAAGACGAAGACGCCCTTTCGACCCTTCTCCAGTACAATCTGGAAAAAGACGGCTACGAAGTCGATCTTGCCTCGGATGGAGAGGAGGCCCTGACCCTGGTGGCCGAGCGTCTTCCCGACCTTGTCATCCTGGACTGGATGCTGCCGAAGATTTCGGGGATCGAGGTCTGTCGCCGGCTCCGGCAGCGGACGGAAACCCGCAATGTTCCGATCATCATGCTGACGGCGCGGGGCGAGGAGACCGATCGCATCCGGGGCCTCGACACCGGGGCCGACGATTACGTGATCAAGCCCTTTGCCATGACCGAACTTTCGGCCCGCATCCGGGCGGTCCTGCGCCGCATCCGGCCCGGCCTGTCTGAGGATCGGGTTCACCGGGGCGATCTGATCATTGACCGCGTTGCCCACAGGGTCCGGCGTTCAGGTGAGGAAATCCATCTGGGCCCCACGGAATTCCGTCTGCTTGACCATTTCATGCAGCACCCCGGCCGGGTTTTTTCCCGGGAGCAGTTGCTGGATGCCGTCTGGGGGCGTGAGGTCTATGTCGAGGCCCGGACGGTCGATGTGCATGTCGGGCGCCTGCGCAAGGCGCTGAACCGCAATGACAGTGACCTTGATCCGATCCGGACCGTGCGCTCGGCGGGATACTCCCTTGATGTGGAGCAATAGGTCCTGCTGCGGTTGACCTCGGACGCCGAGCGGGTCAAAGCCCGGCTATGAACATACTTCTCGTGGGATCAGGCGGGCGCGAACATGCCCTTGCCTGGAAGATCAAGGCTTCGCCCCTGGTCAGGACCCTGGTCATGGCACCGGGCAATCCGGGTATGGCGGCCCTGGGTGAACTGAAATCTGTGGCCCCTACGGATGTTCCAGGTCTTGTGGCCCTGGCCCGGGACATGGCCGCTGACCTGGTTGTCATCGGTCCTGAGGTTTCCGTGGAGGCCGGACTGGCCGACGCCCTGGTCAGTGCCGGGGTCCCGTGTTTCGGTCCGGTGGCGGCGGCGGGGCAACTGGAAAGTTCCAAGGCCTTCACCAAGGGATTCTGTGACCGGCACGGCTTGCCGACCTCTGCCTATCGGGTCTTCGAGGATGCTGCAGTGGCAAAAGTCGGGCTGAAGGACTTTTCCCCGCCCTATGTGGTCAAGGCCGATGGCCTTGCGGCCGGAAAGGGTGTTGTCATCGCCCCCGATCTGGCCACAGCAGAAGCCGCCATAGATGACGCTCTGGGGGGGAGGTTCGGCGGAGCTGGGGCCCGGGTGGTGATCGAGGAATTCCTGGAAGGCGAAATCGGCTCCCTGTTCGCCCTGTGTGACGGCAGGACCTCGATCCTGTTCGGGTCCGCCCAGGATCACAAACGTGCCTTCGATGGAGAGCAGGGCCCCAATACCGGCGGTATGGGGACCTATTCTCCGGCCCCGGTCTTTACGCCAACCCTGGTCGAGCAGACCCTGACCCGACTGGCAGAGCCTGCCTTTGCCGGGATTGCCGCAGAGGGTGCCCCCTATCGTGGCGTGCTCTTCGTCGAGCTCATGGCGACCCGCGATGGCCCCAGACTGGTGGAGTTCAATGCCCGGTTCGGGGATCCGGAGTGTCAGGTCCTGATGCTGCGCCTGAAGAGTGATCTTGTGCCCTATCTCCTGGCCTGTGCCACGGGGCGGCTGCACGCCCTGCCGCCGCCGGAATGGAGCGATGAGGTGGCTGTCTGCGTGGTCCTTGCCGCTGAGGGCTATCCCGACGCCCCCCGGACCGGGACGGAAATCCGGGGCGCGGATCAGGACTTCGGTGAAGGCGTCGTCGTCTTCCATGCCGGGACCCGCCGGGATCCGGATGGCACCCTTCGGGCCGCCGGCGGCCGGGTTCTCAATGTCTGCGCGCTCGGCAGCAGCTTTGAGGAGGCCCGGCTGAAGGCCTATGAGGCTGTCGCTCGTATTGACTGGCCAGGCGGATTTCATCGCCGCGATATCGGCTGGCGCGCATTGGGCCGCTGATCACGCGGCTGGGGCCTTGCCGCATCCCGTCCTCGGTCGGTATGGTGGCCCAAACGCTTGCAAGAACCAGGGAGTCCGTCATGGCCGAAACCGCCGAGCAGGAGCGCGAAGCCGCGAATTCGGGCACCAAGGACGTCGCCGAAAGCCATCGGTTTGATGAGGGGGCCCTGGCCGCCTGGATGCAGGCCAATGTCGAAGGCTATGAAGGTCCGCTTGAGGTCCGTCAGTTCAAGGGGGGGCAGTCCAACCCGACCTATCAGTTGATCACCCCATCCCGGAAGTATGTCATGCGCCGCAAGCCGCCTGGCAAGCTGCCGCCCTCGGCGCATGCTGTGGACCGCGAATACAAGGTGATCACGGCCCTCTATCCTACGGGCTTTCCCGTTGCACGGTCCTATGGCCTTTGCACGGACGATGCCGTCATCGGCACCTGGTTCTACATCATGGACATGGTGGAAGGCCGGATTCTCTGGGACCAGACCCTGCCGGCCTATGAGCCTGCAGAGCGTTTTGCGATCTTCAAGGCCAAGATCGAAACCCTGGCCGACCTGCACAATACCGACCACGTGGCCATCGGTCTGGGCGACTATGGCAAGCCCGGCAATTACATGGGCCGTCAGGTCGATCGCTGGACCAAGCAGTACAAGGCCTCGGAAACCGTCCACCTCGAAGAGATGGACCGCCTGATCGAGTTCCTGCCAAAATCCCTTCCGGAACAGGAACGGACCAGTGTCGTTCACGGTGACTACCGGCTGGACAACATGGTCCTGCACCCGACCGAGCCCAGGGTCGCTGCCGTGCTTGACTGGGAACTCGGCACACTGGGTGAGCCCCTGGCAGACTTCACCTATCTGCTGATGAACTGGGTGAACGGCTCGATTTCGACCCTGCCAGATATCAAGGCTCATGGCCTTCCGACCCTGGAAGACGCCGTGGAAATCTATTGCCAGCGGACCAATCGTCCTGGTCTGCGGGACCTGGACTGGTTCTTTTCCTACAACATGTTCCGGCTGGCAGGGATCTGTCAGGGCATTGTCGGGCGGGTGCGCGACGGCACCGCCAACAGTCCGCAGGCCGCGGCCATGGCCGAGCGTGTCCCGCTTCTGGCCCAGTCGGCCTGGACCTATGCCCGGAAGGCGGGGGCTTAGAGGCGCAGCTCAGAGAGCAGACGGTCCAGGTCCGCTGGCGCTTCAAAGGTCGCGCGGATCGGCCAGGCCTTGATCCGTTCCCGCCAGGCCGGGGGCAGGCGGACCCAGTCTTTTTCCGGTGTGACCAGACCCGCCCCAGGATCAGCGGCCATGTCGGCCAGGCGGGCGAGCAGGCCTTGGCTATAGTCGGCATGGTCGGGAAAATTTGCGAACTCCACCAGGTCACAGCCCGCGGCTTTCAGGGCCCGCTCGAACTTCCAGGGTTTGCCGATGCCGGCAAAGCCCAGCTGGGGCCCCGGTGGTGGCGGCGCGACGGGGGTGATCCTGACCACCAGCACCGGCTTTCCGGCAAACATGGCGACCAGCTCAGGATCGGGGGCGGGCAGGTCTGCCGGAAGGACAAGGATCACGGCGTCGGCCCGCCCAAGGCCCACGGCCAAAGGCTCGCGCAGGGGCCCGGCAGGAAAGACCGAACCGTCACCCAGGGGCCACTCCCCATCCCGTGTCTCGCCATCGACCACGACCAGGGAAAGGGCTTTCCGGAGGGTCGGGTTCTGGTGGCCATCGTCCATGACCAGGACCCGGGCTCCTGAGGTCACGGCCGCCCTGGCACCTGCAACGCGGTCGGCTGAAATCCACATGGGACCATCTGCCGCCATCATCAGGGGCTCATCGCCGACATCTGCGGCTGTGTGGCGCGACGGGTCGACCTGCAGGGGGCCCTGCTGGATGCCGCCATAGCCCCGCGACAGGCCGTGGGCCGCCACACCCTGCGCCCGCAACAATCTCAGAAGTTCGCGCACGACCGGGGTCTTGCCCGTTCCGCCCGCGGTCAGATTGCCGATACAGATTACCGGTGCCCCGGGATCAACCGGAGTGGCCCGCGCAATCCGGCGGGCGGTCGCCCAGGCCCAGATCCAGCTGATCGGGGTCAACAGGGCCCGGGTCACTGGTGCCGGGACCCCGGAGCGCACATACCACCATTTCGGTGTTGGCAGTTTCATGCGTCTGCCAGGGGCAGGAGGACGGTCATGACGGTTTCCAGGGCAGAGCCCTGTCGCGCTGCATAGGTCAGGGCAGCGTCGGACATCTGTCGCTGTATCTGCGGGTTGGCGACCAGCCCCTTGAGGCAATGGGCAAGATCAGGTCCGTCAATGGCCTCGATCGCCGCGACGGCGTCCAGCATTTCTCCAAAGAGTTCCGCAGCATTGAAGACATGTGGCCCCGTTACCACCGGCACGCCCTGGCGCGCGGGCTCAAGGGGATTATGGCCCCCTATGCCTGGGAAGAAGCTGCCACCCATGACGGCCAGATCGGCCCAGGCATAGAGCAGGCCCATCTCGCCCAGGGTATCGGCAAGGTAGACCTGATGGCCGGAGGTCAGGGTTTCCCCGGTTGATCTTCGGCAGACCTTCAGTCCGATGCCAAGTAGGGCGGCGAC
>CAIYSH010000287.1 GCA_903928755.1 uncultured Alphaproteobacteria bacterium
CGCCTTCACCGATGACGATCTCGCCATCAATGTCCAGGTCATTGAGGGCCGTCCGCATGGCGTCGACAGCGGCCTGATCGGCGGCCTTCTCGTCACCGCGCCCGACCATGGTCCAGGCGGCAATGGCGGCGATCTCGGTGACGCGGACAGCATCAAGAACCAGTCCACGATCCAGGTTTTCAGAACTCATCAGTGCCTCTTTCCGCAGCCCTCGGGGCCGACAGGTAATTCAGATTTTCAGATCCGCGCGATGCGCAGCAGCCGGGGTCTAGCCAGGACCGACGACAGGTTTGCGATACGCTCTATAGCGGCCATCAGAACAGATTCGGCCACGGCGTGCGTGGTCAGGACGATAGGTACACCATCTGCCTTCTCAACCGGTTTCTGCAGGAAGCTCTCGATGGACACCCCGGCCTCTGCCAGGGTCTCGGAGACGGCTGCGATCACACCGGGCTCATCCTTCACCATGAAGCGCAGATAGGCGCGGCCCATGGATTTGGAGGGATCGACAGGGGTAAACGGCTTCAGGTCAGCGGCCGGTCGCTGGAATACGGGCCTGACGGACCGCGTCATGACGTCAGCAATGTCAGCGGCCACTGCCGCGGCCGTGGGGCCAGCCCCTGCACCAGGTCCCTGGACGAAAATCCGTCCGATACGCTGGCCTTCGATGAACAGGGCATTGAGTGCGCCCCCAGCCTGGGCAAGCGGATGATCCAGAGGGGCCAGCGAAGGGTGCACCCTGACCAGCACGCCATCGGCTGAGCGCTCGGCAGAAGCCACCAGCTTGACCCGGTAACCCAGGTCCTTTGCCAGGCGGATATCCATGAGGTCGATCTGGTCAATGCCTTCGATCTCGGCTGCAGCAAAGTTTGGCGCACATCCAAAGGCCAGAGCGGCCAGCAGGGTAATCTTGTGGGCAGCGTCGAACCCACCCACATCCATGGTCGGATCGGCTTCCGCATAACCGAGGCGCTGGGCATCGGCGAGCACATCGGCAAAGGCCCGGCCCGTCGCTTCCATTTCCGTGAGTATGTAATTGCAGGTCCCGTTCAGTATGCCGGCAACGCTGCGGATATCGTCTCCGACCAGCCCTTCCCGCATGATCTTGACGGCGGGAACGCCCCCCATGACGGCAGCCTCGAACAGAAGCGGCACGCCTTTCGTTTCGGCCAGGCGCGCCAGCTCCGCGCCATGGTGCGCCAGCAGGGCCTTGTTGGCAGTGACAACCGGCTTGCCGGCATTCAGGGCGGCCTCAACCGCAGCCTTGGCCGGACCATCCGATCCCCCGATCAATTCGACGAAGATGTCATTGTCAGGGGTCTTGGCCAGCTCAACGGGGTCGTCAAACCAGGGCAGACCGGCAATGTCAAAGGGCCTCGGCCGTGTGCGTGACCTGGCGGAAACGCCGGTCACCACAGCCTGTCCGCCGGTGGGCGAGAAGCCCGGCTTCTCTGCCAGGAATTCCAGCAGTCCCGCGCCTACGGTTCCCAGTCCGGCTATGCCGATGCGCCAGTCGGTTTTGCTCATTTTTTTGCCAGGGTGTTATGAGCCCGACCGAGAATCTCGTCGGCATTGCTCAGGAATTTCTTCACGTTCCGGGCGGCCTGCCGGATCCGGTGCTCGTTCTCCACGAGGCCGACCCGCACAAAGCCTTCGCCATATTCCCCGAAGCCGACGCCGGGCGCAACGGCAACCCCCGCCTCCTCGATGAGCAGCTTGGAAAACAGCATGGCTCCGGCTTCGCGGTAGGGCTCCGGAACGGGGGCCCAGGCGAACATGGAGGCCGGTGGCGAGGGAATGTCCCACCCCGCACGCTTCATCGTCGTGATCAGGGTATCGCGGCGCTTCTTGTAGATGCCACGGATTTCCTCGACACAGTCCTGCGGGCCATTGAGCGCCGTCGCCGCGGCGACCTGGATGGGCGTGTAGGCACCATAGTCGAGGTAGGACTTCACCCGCGCCAGGGCCGAACAGATCCGCTCATTCCCCACCACCATGCCCACGCGCCAACCGGCCATGGCATAGGTTTTCGACAGGGAATTGACCTCGACGGCTATGTCCTTGGCACCATCCACCTCAAGAATCGAAGGGGGCGGATTGTCATCGAAATAGATCTCGGAATAGGCGATATCGGAAATCACCAGAAGGCCATGCTTTTTCGCCAGTGCCACAGCGTCCTTGTAGAAATCCAGATCAACGCACTGGGCCGTCGGATTCGAGGGGTAGGACAGGATGAGCACAGTCGGGGCCGGGCTGGACTGGCGCATGGCAGCACTGACGCCGGAGAGATAGGCCTCGGGAGACGGCGCCGGCAGATGCCGTATGACGCCACCGGCCATGATGAAACCATAGGCGTGGATCGGATAGGCCGGATTGGGGCACAGGATGACGTCGCCGGGCGCGGTCAGGGCCTGGGCGAGATTGGCGAAGCCCTCCTTGGAACCGAGTGTCGCGATGACCTCAGTGTCAGGATTAAGCTTCACGCCGAACCGGCGATCATAATAGCCGGCCATGGCCCGCCGCAGACCGATGATCCCCTTGGAGGCCGAATAGCGTCCTGCCTTCGGGTCCCGGGCGGTTTCGATGAGCTTGGCCACAATATGTTTGGGCGTCGGCATGTCGGGATTACCCATGCCGA
>CAIYSH010000288.1 GCA_903928755.1 uncultured Alphaproteobacteria bacterium
CCAGACCTTCTTCCCCGTTGTGACATCGAGAGCGACCAGGGAGTCAGAGTAGAGGTTATCGCCTGGCCGTGCTCCACCGTAATAATCATTGGCGGCGGCGCTCAGCGGGACATAGACATAGCCCAGATCTTCGTCAGCGCTGAATCCCGTCCAGGTCTTGGTCTTTCCGCCGCGGCGCCAGGATTCGTCTTCCCAGGTCTCGATACCCGGCTCACCTTCGTGCGGCACGGTATGGAAGGTCCACAGCAGTTTGCCAGAGCGCACATCGAAGCCCCGGATATCGCCAGCCAGAGATGCGAGATTGTAATCTGCGACTCCTACGGCCGTCGGCTGACCGCCGATGACAATGACGTCCTTGACGACGATAGGCGCCGGAGCATTCCAGGCGAACAGGTTTCCGGGGTCTTCCCTGAGATCGATACGGCCCTTATTTCCGAAATTCTGGACCACTGTTCCGGTCCTGGCGTCGAGCAAGTAAAGATAGGAACCACGGACGGTAACGATGCGTGCTGCATCGCCCTTCCCCCACAGGGCGATCGCACGGCTGGCATAGGCTGGAGCCAAAGGCCCGTCGCCTTCGAAAACTGCCTGTCGCCAGATCACCTTGCCCGTGCCCGGATCACGGGCTTCGACCTGGCCGGCCTGATTGCTCATATACATCACGCCGTCGACGACGAGGGGCGCATCCCGGTAGTTGTTGGAAAGCACGAGGCTCGGATTTTCGGTCCGCACGACCGGATCTATGGCGGGTGCCCGCCAGGCGACCCTCAGGTGCTTGATGGTCCTGGCATTGATCTGGTCGAGCGCTGAATACTTGGTGTCGCCGATATCGCCGCCGAAGTGGGCCCAGTCTGCTTTTGCCTGGGCTTGCGCCGCCGTCGCCAAAAGAGCCAAACCCAGGGCAAGCCCCGTTGCAGTCAGGGTTTTCATTTCGTCTGTCCCTTTTCACCTTCGAAGGAGAGGGTCAGGCCGCCCTTGTAGACAGCACCATTCTTGATGACAGTCTCTACATTGGCCAGGGCAGACAGATCGTCCAGCGGATCACCGCGCACGATAACCAGATCGGCATACTTGCCCGGTTCCAGGGTGCCGATCTCCTTCTGTTTGCCAATGATGCCGGCATTTACGCGGGTCATTGACGAGATCACCCACATCGGGGTCGCGCCCAGATTGGTGTAGATTTTTCCAAGCTGCCAGAGCGCGTCTGTGTGGAAAGTCAGGGGCACGCCATTATCGGTGCCGATTCCGAACCGCGCCCCCGAAAACAGCCATTGTTTCAGGGAGGCGGCCCGAAGCAGATCGGCGCGTTCAGGCGCGCTGAAATAGCCAAGGCGACGGTAGTCCTTGTAGGAATCCTGCATTTCAGCCCAGAGGTCAGGCGGGGTCAGAGCCTTCAGCACCGGGTCCTGCAATCTCTCCGGAAACTTCACGGTCGCAGGCAGAGAACCAGAACTCGCCGCCGTAGGGGCCACCGGAATGTTCCTGCTGACAATCGCATTCACGAGTGCATCGCTGTAGGTCGGACGAGAGCCCGATCCCACATGCTGCAGGATGTCTATGCCGCCATTGATCGCGTCCCAGATCTCTTCTTCGGTGTTGAGGTGGGCGGTCACCTTTAGACCAGCCTTGTGGGCGGTTTCAGCCACCGCCTTGTACTGGGCGGCGCTAAGACGGCCCTGAATTTTGATGATGTCGACACCGGCTGCGATATTGCCTTCGACGGCCTTGACGGCGGCCTCGGTTGAGGTTCCGACCTTCAGCGATGTACGGGGAAAGAGTTCGCCTTGCGGCACCAGCCAGGGCCCGGACACGAGAAGGCGGGGCGAAGTGATCTCGCCGCGATTGGCGCGATTGCGAACCGCAATGCTTTCCTCAAGGGGCGCACCAAGGTCGACCGCCGTGGTGACCCCGGACAACAACAACTGCCGCGCTGAAATC
>CAIYSH010000289.1 GCA_903928755.1 uncultured Alphaproteobacteria bacterium
CGCGCAAGACCATCAATGAGGCCCGGCGTCTGCTGGAAGATGCCGGGGAATCCCTCGATCTGGCGCTGAGTCCCCAGAAGGTCAGGTTTGAATTCGGCGGCGCGGCCCTGACCTCCAAGGTGATTGACGGCAATTTCCCGGACTATGTCCGCGTGATCCCCCGGGACAATGACAAGGTCATGATGGTGGACAACAAGCTGTTCGCCCGGGCGGTCGACCGGGTTGCGACCATCTCTGCCGAAAAGAGCCGGTCTGTCCGCATGGCCATCGAACCCGGCCGGGTAATCCTGACCGTGCGCAACATGGAGGCTGGCCAGGCAGTCGAAGAGATTGAGGTCGACTATGCCGGCGACAGCTTCGAACTGTCTTTCAATGCGCGCTATCTGCTGGATGTGACCGACCAGATCACTGCCGACCAGGCGGAATTCAGGTTCGGCGGCCCCAATGACCCTGCCCTGGTTCTGGACCCGACGGATCCGGATGTCCGTTACGTGCTCATGCCGCTGAGGGTCTAGGGCCTGTCGCCTTTCGGCGGTTTCGTCTGAGGGGAAGGTCACGGCCCCGGGTCCGGCTTCGACCCTGAGTTCCATTGGCCGAACTGGCCTTGCGGGAGATTTTCCATGCGCGCCCTCCTTCTGGCGACGGTCGCCACCTGCCTTCTCTCCCTGCCGGCCAGTGCGGCACCGGCGGAGGCCCGGGATCCCAACTTTACAGGCCGGGACCTGTTTGGCCTGCAGTCGGCCAGCGATCCGCAGTTCCGGCCCGATGGCGGGCAGATTGCCTATGTCCGGATCAGCAATGACATCATGACCGACAAGGCCCGCCGGACCCTATGGCTGGTGGATCCTGCAACCGGGGCCCAGTCGCCCGTGGTGACCGAAGGCGGCGGCGCGGTGTCGCCCCGCTGGTCTCCTGATGGCCGCAAGCTGGCCTATCTGGCCCTGACCCCAAAGGGTGCGGAGCTCACGGTCAGGTGGATGGAGACAGGTCGGTCGGCCAGGATTGCCAGCCTGGACCAGGCACCGGGTGCGATAACCTGGTCGCCGGACGGCAGGAGCCTGGCCTTTACGCTCCTGACCCCCGATTCGGCCGCCAGTCTCGGGGCTGCGCCGACCAAGCCTGAGGGTGCAGAGTGGGCCGCGCCCCTGAAGGTTGAGACGCGGGTCACCTTCCGGGCCGACGGTGAGGGGGTGCTGACCCCTGGCTTTTCGCATATTTTCACTGTTTCCGCTGAGGGCGGCACACCCCGTCAGCGGACCTTCGGCAAGTTTGACGACTTCGGGCCCCTGAGTTTTTCACCTGATGGCAAGGCCCTCTATTTCGCCGCCAACCGCCAGTCCGGATGGGAGCGAGACCCGAATGAATCGGAGGTCTTCCGCCTTGATCTTGCCGGTGATGCCATAACCCCCCTGACCCGTCGGATCGGTCCCGATCAGTCGCCCCAGGTTTCGCCGGATGGTCGACTGGTGGCCTATGTGGGCTATGACGACGCCCGCCGCCGCGGATATGAGAACCAGCGCCTTTATGTGATGGAGGCTGATGGGCAGAACAGCCGTGTCCTGACTGGCGATTTCGACCGGTCCGTGGGCTCGCCCAGCTGGAGCGCCGATGGCCGAAGCATTCATGTGATCTTTGACGACCACGGAACCAACAAGGTGGTCAGGGTCGGTCTGGACGGTAAGCGGACGGTTGTGGCCGAGGGGCTCGCCGGATCCGATTTCGACCGGCCCTACAGCGGCGGTGACTACAGCCTGGCCCGCAATGGCGCTGTGGCGATCACCTCAGGCGATTCCACCCATCCTGCTGATCTGGCCGTGGTGCAGGCTTCGGGTCGCAAACGCCTTACCGACCTCAACAGCGACCTGCTGTCGGGCAAGACCCTTTCCAGGGCCCAGCCCCTGGCGGTGACCTCGTCCTATGACCGGAAGCCCATTGAGGCCTGGCTGCTGACCCCGCCCGGGTTTGATCCGGCGAAGACCTATCCCCTTGTCCTGGAAATCCACGGTGGACCCTTCTCGGCCTATGGTCCCAACTTCTCTGCCGTTGACCAGCTGTATGCCGCGGCCGGCTATCTGGTGGTCTATTCAAATCCCCGGGGCTCTACCTCCTATGGCGAGGCCTTCGCCAATGAGATCGACCGCAACTATCCCAGCCACGACTATGACGACCTGATGAGCGTGGTCGATGCCGTGATCGCCAGGGGCTCGGTCGATACGAATCGGCTCTATGTCACTGGCGGCTCCGGCGGCGGGGCCCTGACCGCCTGGATTGTCGGCAAGACCAGCCGGTTCGCAGCGGCCGCCACCCAGAAGCCCGTGATCAACTGGGCCAGTGAGGTCCTGACCACGGACGGCTATGCCACCATGGGGCCCTATTGGTTCGGCAAGGCCCCCTGGGAGGATCCCCAGGGCTACTGGGCCCGGTCGCCCCTCTCCCTGGTCGGAAATGTGAAGACCCCGACCATGGTCGTTGTCGGTGAGAATGACCTGCGCACCCCCGACAGCGAGGCCGAGCAGTATTATGCGGCCCTGCAGCTGCGTGGTGTGCCCACGGCGCTGGTCAAGCTGCCCGGCGCCAGCCATGGCGGCTATGCGGCGCGGCCTTCACAGTCGGCGGCGACGACCTCGGCCATCATCGCCTGGTTTGAAAGGTACAAGGCCCCGCCGCGATAGGTGGCCTTTTTGCGCTTTTTAAGATTCCCGGCCGGTCGTTAACCAACTGGTGGGGATCACCCTCTAGCTTGGGAAGCAAGAAACAGGCCAGGAGGGCGTATTGGCGCTCGGTGCGCGTTTAGAGCTACGTCAAGGGCAGGGGTTGGTCATAACCCCCCAACTGCAACAGGCCATCAAGCTGTTGCAGCTTTCCAACATGGAACTTGAGGCCTTCGTCGAGGGCGAGCTCGAGCGCAATCCCCTGCTCCAGCGGGATGAGCGCGACGCGGAGGGTGACCGGGAGGCCGCCACGGACACCCCGGCGTCTGACGGCGAAACCTATGCGCTGGACCAGGTGCCCCTGGGTGGCGCGGAAAACGCCATGGACATGACCTATGAGTCGGAAGGCTCCCGGGGCGAGCACGCGACAGGTGATACCTCAGAGGCCATGCATGCGGGCGGGGCCATTGACTGGTCCAAGGCCGGCGCTGGCGGCAGTTTCGAAGATACCGACGATTTCGAGCAGAGGCTGTCCCGGGACAAGACCCTGGCTGAATACCTGCAGGACCAGCTCCTGATTGCCGGCTTCGGCGCGGTGGAGCTGGCCGCGGCCACGGTGCTCGTCGACAGCGTCGATGAGGGTGGATATCTGCGCTGTGACCTCGCCGAGACCGCTGTGCGGCTAGGCTGCGACCAGGCCTTTCTTGAAGACATCCTCTCCAGGCTCCAGTGTTTCGAACCCGTGGGCGTTTTTGCCCGGGACGTCCGCGAATGCCTGATGCTTCAGCTTCAGGACCGCAACCGCTGTGATCCGGCCATGATGGCCATGCTGGACAATCTGGACCTGGTTGCCCGACGCGACATCCCGGCCCTGCGCAAGGTCTGTGGCGTTGACGATGATGACCTGCGCGAGATGATTTCCGAGCTCAGAGCCCTCACGCCGCGTCCGGGGGCGGCCTTTGGTGGCGAGCCCACCCAGCCGGTGGCGCCGGACGTCTATGTCCGTGAGGGGCTTGGTGGCATGTGGAATGTGGAGCTCAATTCCGACACCCTGCCGCGGCTGCTCATCGACCAGCGCTATCATGCCCGGGTCAGTTCCGGTGCCAGGACGGACCAGGAAAAGGTCTTCGTGGCCGACTGCATGGCCAGCGCCAGCTGGCTGGTCAAGAGCCTGGACCAGAGGGCCAGGACCATTCTGAAGGTCGCCTCCGAGATCGTCCGTCAGCAGGATGGCTTCCTGGCCTTCGGGGTCGAGCACCTGCGTCCGCTCAATCTCAAGACCGTCGCCGACGCCATCGGCATGCACGAATCCACGGTCAGCCGCGTCACCTCCAACAAGTATCTGGCCACCCCGCGGGGCATGTTCGAACTGAAGTTCTTCTTCACCTCGGCCATCCAGTCCTCCGAGGGGGGCGAGGCCCACTCTGCCGAAGCGGTCCGCCACCGCATCCGTCAGCTGATCGAGAGCGAGAAGATCGCCGCCGACGTCCATTCCGACGATGCCCTGGTGGATATCCTCAAGGATACCGGTGTCGATATCGCCCGGCGCACCGTGGCCAAATACCGTGAAGCCATGCGGATTCCGTCTTCCGTCGATCGCCGTCGTCTGCTCCGGCAGACCTGAGACCTCCGTATCAGCCCGGTCTTGACAGGGTTCGCTGAAAGGCGCGCAGTCTGCCCATGCAAGTTCAGGTTTCCGGCAAACATGTCGACGTCGGTGAGGCCCTGCGTGAGCGGGTCACGACCGAAATTTCAGCGTCCATCGCCAGGTATTTCGAGCGTGGCGGTTTTGCAGATGTGGTGGTCAGCAAGGACGGGCACGCCTTCCGGGTCGACTGTTCCCTGCACCTGGACTCCGGTCAGCATCTGGAAAGTCATGGTCTGGGGTCCGATGCCCATGCGGCCTTCGATGTGGCGCTTCACAAGATCGAGACCCGTGTCCGCCGCTACAAGCGCCGCCTGAAAAGCCATTCGGTGGCGGCCAGCGCCAAGGCCGCCGAGACCGCCGCCTATTTCGTCATCCGCGCCCCTGAGGACGAAGATGATGAGATCTGGGATGAGGCCGACTCGCCGCCGGTCGGTCCGACCGTCCCCAATGGTCTGGTGATTGCCGAGACCGAGAAAGAAATCCGAACCATGACTGTTTCTCAGGCGGTGCTGGACCTCGACCTGACTGAATCTCAAACAATCGTGTTCAGGAATGCCGCGCATGGCGGATTGTCTGTGGTATATCGCCGCCCCGACGGGAACATCGGCTGGATCGATCCCGAGCGCACCAAGCCGTCAATCGGTAAGGGAGCCTAGGTCACCGGCGGCGTTCCGCCTGTCATCAGGGTGTCTCCATCGGTCGATAGACGGCGCGGGCTGATGGCGTAGGGCTTTGTAGGTCAATATGGTTTTTTCCGAAGTTCTGGATCTGGCTGCCATTGCGCCCCGCGCGACGGCAACCGACAAGCGTCAGGTCCTGGCCCTGATCTCTGATATCGCCGCCCGCAATTTCGGTCTTGATGCCGGGATGATTCTCGACGCCCTGGCGGAGCGGGAGCAGGCCGGATCAACCGGCCTTGGCCGGGGTATTGCCGTGCCACATGCCCGGCTTGAGGGGCTGGACCGCATGCGCGCGGTCTTCCTGCGCCTGGAACATCCGGTGGACTTCGCGTCGGTGGATGACCATCCGGTGGATCTGGTCTTTGCGCTGTTTTCGCCAGCCGGTCAGGCAGGTTCGGTCCACCTGCAGGGCCTGGCCCGGATCTCCCGGCTCATGCGCCAGAAGGATCTGCGCGAACAGCTGCGACAGTCCCGGGCCGCCGAGGCCATTCGCGCCCTGCTGGTTCAGGATATCCGCCAGACTGCGGCCTAGGGCCCCTTCCGGAAAGTCAGCGCCATATGATCTGGACCCCGGCCTCCGCCGGGGTGACCGGATAAAGTGTCGAGGATCTCCAACCCCGGTCATCCCGGCGGAGGCCGGTATCCCGGTCGTAGAGCCCTGCCTATCCGCTAGTGCACCGAAACCGGGGCCAGCTCGTGGGCCAGGGCGGCGGCCATGGCGGCATCCCGGTTTTCCAGCACGGCCAGGCGCTCTCCATCGGCGCGGTGGACTGCATAGAGGACCTGGTCGGGGCGAAGGTCATAGCCCTCCACCTGTCCGGTTGGGCTCGCAGCCAGGATCTCAGCCCCCATGACGGGGCGAACATAGACCAGGTTGGGTCCGCCCAGGGCCGCCAGGTCTTGGGGGGACAGGGTGATTTGGGTCATTTTGGGCGTCATGGGACCACCTCCGGAAAAATCGAAAACCTTCGGCCTCAGCCGCCGGTCTGAATGGGTATCTGCCGCACCAGCCGTGCGGGCTCAGGGCGGATCAGATCGATGTGCAGCAGGCCGTGTTCCAGCATGGCGGCTGAAACTTCCATGCCGTCAGCAAGGACAAAGCTGCGGACAAAGCCGCGGGCGGCAATGCCGCGGTGCAGATAGGCCTCATCGGTCTTGGTCCCATCGTCGCGTCGTCCGGCAATGGTCAGCTGACGATCCTCCAGGGTCACCTGCAGGGTCTGGGGGGTGAAGCCCGCCACAGCCAGGGTGATCCTCAGGGCACCGTCGCCCCGGTCCTCGACATTGTAGGGCGGATAGCTCTCCGCCGCCGCCTTGGCGGCCCGTTCAGCCAGCAGCCGTGTATGCTCGAAACCGAGCAGGAAGGGGCTGTCGAACACCATGGTCCTGTTCATTTCAAAGAGTCCTCGCACCTCAAGCGACTCGCCGGGTGCCCGCCCGAAACCGGCGCGGGAACACGACAGGGCTTAGGTGGGGTGGGGGAGGGCGGGAATCAAGCGGCGGGATCATCGCGGGGTGTGGGCAGCCGGTGGCCCCAAATGGAAACGGCCGCCTCCTTGTCGGAAGCGGCCGTTATGGTGGAGCTAAGCGGAGTCGAACCGCTGACCTCTTGAATGCCATTCAAGCGCTCTACCAGCTGAGCTATAGCCCCGAAATTTCGGGTTCCAGACCTTGGAGGGTTCATCCTCCGCCGCGAAGAGCGCGGAACCTAGTCTGACAGGTGTCTGTGATCAAGCCCGCCGTCACTGAAAAATCACACAGGGACGGCGGGGCCTGAAATCAGATCCTATCGGTCTTCTTCGCCCTCGCCGGGCAGGCCGTCGATTTCGGTGTCGACAAAGTCGTCATCGTCATCGTCCTCGAGGAAGGGCACGTCGGAGTCCTCGTCGTCATCCAGGTCGTCGTCTTCCTGGAAGCCAGCCAGTTCGTCTTCCGGCGCAGCGACGGGTTCGCCGTCCTCATCGTCTTCGTCGACGGCCAGGATCGGCTCGTCAATGACGGCGTCCAGTTCCGGGGTGACGACCTCTTCTTCTTCCTCGTCATCCGCGTCGGGATTCTTGCCGCGGACCTGGGCCTCCTGATCGTCATCAAGATCATGGTCGACGGGGGCGGCGCGGGCGCGGACACGA
>CAIYSH010000290.1 GCA_903928755.1 uncultured Alphaproteobacteria bacterium
CCTCGATCTATCTGCCGAACGGCAATCCGCCCCTGACCGATAAATACGCCTACAAGCTCGCCTGGATGGATCGTCTGATCGCCCATGCGCGCGGTCTGCTCAGGCTCGAAGAGCCACTGGTGCTGGCGGGCGATTACAATGTCATTCCCGAAGCCCGTGACGCCTCCCATCCTGAGCAATGGACCGGGGACGCCCTGGCCCAGCCCGAGAGCCGCGGCGCCTTTCAGGCCCTCAAATGGCTAGGCCTCACCGAGGCTTTTATGGCGATCGATGGCGCCCCCGAAAGCTACACCTTCTGGGACTATCAGGCCGGCGCCTGGCAGAGGAATAACGGCATTCGCATCGACCATGCCCTGCTCTCGCCCCAAGCAGCAGACCTCCTCACCGGCTGCGCCATTCACAAGCACGTGCGCGGTTGGGAAAAACCGTCAGATCATGTCCCCTTCATGATCGAACTGAACCTCTGAGCTTTGTTGAACAGTTGAGAGGGGTTAGCTTCCACTCATGAAGGAGATTCCCCAGCTTCTCTTGCTCGTAATGTTTGCGGCCGTCGCCGTTACGGCCGCAGGATCTCTTGTCGCCTGGTACATGCAGGAGGTTCACACCCTGACGCGCGCCCTGAAACGGGTTCTCGGCGGCCGGCCGGACGCCATGATCATCGCCCACGGTCGCGGCCGGGCTGCAGGCTTCAACTTCGCCGAGGACACCTGTGCCGTGGCCTGGGACAATGGCGATTGGTGTCTGATCTACCAGATCGACGAACTTGCCGGTGCCGAAGTGAGCGTCGACGGCATCGTTGTGGCCAGGGTGTTTCGCAATGAACCACGCAAGGCTCTGGAGCAGACCCTGCCGAACGCCGATCGCGTGACCCTGAGGCTGATTTTCGATGACCCCCACCATCCTGATTTCGATCTGGATCTCTGGGTCGCTGACGACGAAGTGCGGCGTCGCGGAGAATTGACATCCATGGGTGCGATCAAGGATGCCAATCGATGGATGGCGAGGGCTGAAGCCATACTTCGGCGCGGCCCGGCACCAGCTGTGGCACCCCCCTCATTTTCCTCTTCCGACCAGCCCACCCTGTTCGATGATGAACCGGACGATCTATAACTTGACATCGTAAATGTATAATCTCACCCTGAGGTGGTCATCTGCAATGAGGGGTCCATGCCCAATCTCCTGACGGCCGCTGTCTTTTTTGTGCTCCTGCATCTGGTCGTGTCAGGTACGCGACTGAGAACCACATTGACGACCATGATCGGGCAAGGCCCGTATATGGGCCTGTTCTCCCTGGCCTCGGTCGCCGGGCTGACCTGGCTCGGCTTGGCCTATGGCGATGCGCGTCATGAAACCTGGAACCAGACCTATTGGGACATCACCCCTGCGACCCGCCATATCCAGCTGGGCCTTATGGCTGTTGCGCTCCTGCTGGTGGTTCCAGGCCTGACGACACCAAACCCCACCAGCGTCCGGCAGGAGGGGGCCCTTGACCGACCGGACGTCGTCAGCGGCATGCTCCGCATTACCCGCCACCCCTTCCTCTGGGGTGTCGCCGTCTGGGCAGCAGGACACCTGCTGGTGAATGGTGATCGGGCCTCAATTGTCCTGTTCGGTTC